>CAZGYL010000297.1:0-6524 GCA_964529985.1 uncultured Planctomycetia bacterium
GCTGGTATTAAACCTCGCAAGACCGCCCCTGTCAAGCAAAACCGCCTTTCCGCGCAAAAGTGTGGGTGCCGGGCGCCCGGGGGCCCGAGCCGGAGAGTCGCCCCTCCCGTTGACGCAGAATCCGGCCCATGTATAATTGTAACTTGCAAGGCAGGTAAAAGGAGCGCGTATTAAGGCCTCTTCCCGATTTCCTGCCTGGTTGAAGCGAGAAATCCCCCGATAGGGCGTTGCCGGTGCGCGTTCGGCGGGGGCAGAAGCATGGAGAAGGAGAGCCGACCATGGCCGCACGGAACACCACCAACCTGCTCATAATCGCTTTCCTTACTGTTTTGGTTCTGGTGCTCATATTCCTTATCGTGCTTCAGAACCAGTCTTTGGAGCAGACCCAGCAGCGGCTGAAAACGTTGGAGGCTCAGAAAACTACCGCTGAGCAGCAAAGGAAAGCGGCGCTTGAAGAGACACAGAACCTCAGGCGCTTGATCCGCGGAAGCGTCGACCCCGTTGCAATCACCGAGGTGCAGACCGAATTGAACGACGCGCGTCAATTCCTTCTCAGGGCCCGCTCTGAAAATCCGCCTGCAGAGGGGGCGCCGGCCAACTTCCAAGATTTACTTCGGGATTACCAGCAGTCTTTGACCGTCATGGAGCAGAAGGTCAACAACGCCCTGAAGGAACTTGCTAAGGTGAACCTCCAGGCGCGGCAGCGTGAAGAATCGCATAAGGCTGCGATCGAGGCCAAGAACCAGGAGGTTTCGAAACTTCAGGCCGAAGTTTCACAACTCAGGGGGCAGGTGGAAGATCTGTCGAGCAAGCTGGCTGACAAAGAGGCTCGCTACACGCAGCAACTTATGAACAAGGACGGTGAAATAACGCGCCTGACCTTTCAGTACGAGCGTGAAATCCGGCTGTTGAAAGAGGAGGTCGCGCAGCGTGACGATACGATCGCGCGGCTTAAGATTGAGCGGCTGCCCGAAAAGGGACTTGCCAGCGCCAAGCCTCAGGGTTCGATCGTCAAGGTTGCAAATCGTAATATCGCTTACATCGACTTGGGACGGAAGGACTTCGTAAGGCCCGGTTTGGTTTTCGAAGTTTACCAGCAGATCGGCAAACAGCGCAAAAAGAAAGGGATGATCGAGATCAACCGGGTTGAGGAAACTTGGAGTCAGGTGACGATTTTGGAGGAGACCAGTGAACTGGACCCGATTGTGCCGGGTGACTATGTTTGGAGTCCCTTCTACAAGAAGGGGAAAGCTCCGAAGCTGGTCTTCGTAGGCGAAAAACTTAAGACCCCGCTTCTTTCCAAAGAGTTTCTCGTCCGCAAGCTCACCGCGCGCGGAGCTAAGGTAGCTGATAATGTGGACGCCGACACCGACTATGTGGTCGCCATTGAAGGCTACCAGGATGATCCGAAGTACAAGGAGGCACGGCTCCTCGGGATCATGGTTCTGCGCGAGGAGGACATCTTGCCGTACATCGTCCCCTGACGTACGCCCGACTTGCGGGCAAACAGCCTTTTCGGTTCTCCTGTCGCCCGGTACCATGCCTTCTTTACCAGGGGTGCCCCCGTCGTGCACCGCCGGCCGCACATCCAGTGAGAGGTGGTGAGAGATCGTGGTACTGCGACGCCTTTACGTGCCTGAGCGAAGGATGACTTTCGGCGGACACCTGGAAGAGCTCAGGCAGCGCATTCTCTATTCGATAGGGGCTGTTGTCGTCACGGCTGTTTTTTCCTTTCTTTTTCTGCAGGAACCTCTGGTGCAGATCATTCTGCGGCCCCACCAGCAGGCAAGCACCCAAAGGGCGAAAGTGGTGGGGTTCCATAAACTGGCCAAGGGGAACCGCCTTGTGGCCGAGCTGGTCGATGAGCTCAAGAAACTTCCCCCTGAGGCCTGCCGCGTTTTCGTTCCCCCGGCTGCAAGGAAACGCGCTCTTGAGGAAAAACTATGGCCCGTGCTTGCCGGGCTTGCAAAAGGAGGCGAGCGGGGCGGGGGTGCAGAAGCAGCCCGAAAGGCCGCTTCCGCAATCACTGAAGCTGTCAGGCGGATCGTTGAGGGCGAGCTTGTGGCCGACCAAGCAGGGGGCAATCTTCTTGTTTGGGCGCGTGCGCTTGATTCGCGCTTCAAGCGGGTTATGGAGGAGCGGCGAAGCGCTCTGAAAGGATACCCCTGGAAGCGGTCCGCCGCAGAGGTCACAGCAGAGCTCCTGCCCCGGCTTGTAGCTGTGCTTGAGGACGCCGTGGGCCGCGCTGAAAAGGCGGAAGGAGGCGGTCCCGAGCCTGGGGCGGCGCGGGGGGCTCGGGACCTGGCGCGGCGGATACGGGGGGTTCTGCAGAACTACAGAGAAGGCATCGATACCCTTGAGACCATGCGCGGGGCGAAAATAGTAGCGATCCGCTACACTGAGCAGTTCTTTACTTACATAAAGGTGGTTCTCATTTTCGCCCTTTTCCTTTCCCACCCCTTTATCCTCTGGCAGGCCTGGCAGTTCATAGGGGCGGGTCTCTACGAGCATGAGCAGCGCGTTGCATTGCAGTTCGTTCCCTTCTCTTTGGTCCTTTTCCTTACCGGAGTTCTCTTCGGCTACTTCGTGCTCATTCCGTGGGGCTTGAGTTACCTGAGCTCCTACGGAAATCCGGAACTCGTCGATACGATGCTGAGCCTTTCGGCGTACCTTTCGCTCTTCCTGAGTCTTACCCTGCTTTTGGGCCTGGTTTTCCAGGTCCCGCTCGTGATGTATTTCCTGGCGCGCAGCGGACTTGTGGATCCGGAGACCTTCCGCAGGGTACGCAGGTACGCGATCCTGACGGGTTTCGTTCTGGGAGCCATGCTGACCCCACCCGATCCTTTCACCCAGATCATGCTGGCCGGGCCTTTGATCTGCCTTTACGAAATCGGCATTCTGATAAGCCGGGCGGCCTGGCGCCGCGCCCAGGGCGCCGCCGATAGCGAATAGTGGCCGGTGTATTTGCCGGGCGAATGTTTTCGGTGTATAGTTCTCGGGCCATTCTCCGAAAGGGGGGAACCATATGGTGGGTTCAGTCGCGCTTGCAGCAATTCTGCTCGTGCCGCTTTGCGGGGACACGGTATTCCTTTACAACGGAACCACCATTGACGGCATAGTCAAAGCCCGGCACGAGGACACGATCGAATTGCAGATCGGCCGCTTCGGGCGGATCTTCATACCTCTTGAGTTGGTGGAGGCCGTTGAGAAGAACGACAGGGACGGAACGGTGCAGGCGACCTCCCTCTCGTTGGAACGGAAGCGAGAAAGCGTTGACGCCATCAAGGAGGTTGCTCCGGGCAAGAAAAACAAGGACGAAACCGAGGCGACCGGAGAAGGGGGCAAAGAGGCGTTTCGAGGCTATCTGCGCAAGGAAGATGTGAAAGACCCCGAGCTGCGCCGTAAGATCGAACGCTTTGTCTACGACCTTACCCGCCAGCGCCACAGGAACCGCGTCAGGGCTGAACGAAGGCTGATCGAGGTCGGCGAACCGGCGGTTCCTTTCGTCGTTGAGGTCGCGGATCACGAAAACCACTTGGTGCGGCTGGCTGTGATGCGAATTCTCAAGAAAGTTGGAAACGAAGCCGCGATCCCTCCGGCCTTGAAGCACCTGAGCGACGAAAACGAGTTCGTCCGGCAGGCCGCTGTGGAGGTGCTTCGTACCCTGACCGGGAAGCGCTTCGGCTACGACGCCCGGGCGCCCAAGGCCGCCCGTGAAAAAGCCGCCGCGGCTTGGCGTGCGTGGTACGAGGAAGAAAAGAAACAGCAGGCTTCCCCAGAGGCCCGGGAAGACGCAAACACCCCGCAGAGGGACTCGAAGAAGAAGAAGCTCTTCGACCGCGTTCAACCGAGGGGAATTGCGGATCGCCCCGGATCCTGACATTCCGCCACGCTGAGCGGCCCTTCCGAAGCTGTCCGACCTGGCACCCGCCTGTCCGCCTTGTTAAGATCGACCTGTGAAGCTGCCGCCGCTTCACGCTGCGGGCGGGAAGGAGGTGCTTATGGCCGGGAGAAAAAACACTGTTGTCTTTTGCGTGGCTATTTTTTCATTGCTTTTGTCCTCGGTCCTCCCGGGAGCTTCGAAGCGCAAGAAAGATATAAGCAAAGCCCGCGGCCTACGGCTTACGGACAAGATTCCGCGCCTGCAGTTCGTTCTGCCGCGCAAGCCGAAGAAAACGCGCGATCCGGTTCTTGCCGGAATGCCGGCATGGCGGTTCGCCGAGCCGGAGACCCAGCGTGATCGGGATCTTGTTTTTTGGAAAGACAACTTGAAAAAGTGTCAATCCTACCTGGCGGCCGCAAAGAAGTACAACCTGACCGAGGGTCAGAAGAAAAAGCTTCAAATTAATGTTGCAATAGCCCGCCGGCAGATCCGGGAGATCGAAACTTACTACAAATCGGTGCGTCTTGTGATCGAGGATCCGGACGACCCGGACACTTGCCTTGTTGTAAAGACCTCACCGGTGAACCGGAAGTACACGATTGAAGCTGCTGTGGCGGAACGGCAGGGCGTGCCTCCCGTATGGCTGCGTTATCGCGTGGCACGGGCGCACGATGTGCTCCTGCAGACTCCAACCGTGCGATTCAAACGCTGGCAGGGCTTCCGGCTGCATCTTGTATGGACCGATGCTTTCACCCCCAAGGGGCAGAAACCCCGGCGCTACCACGATATGGTGTATCTCTATCGACACGTGTACACGAGAGCGGGCCCGTACCTGGTTGAGGTTTCCTGCCGCTGGAACGAGAGCCCTAAACGCTCAAAAGATTTTGCACGCGCTTTTGAGTACCTAATGCGCGGTTTCACTCTCCTCGACCGCAGGTGAGTCCCCACGTTTCAATTGACACCGCCCCGGCGCTTTGCTACTATGCTGCGCCCGGGCTGTTCGGGCGGTTTCCAGGCGCGGGGCTGCGTAGTACTTTGCTGCGGGAGCTAGGTGTAGGAGGGCGATATGCCCGCTGTCAGAAATCTCCAGGAGACCTGGGAGAACGTACGCCGCCTTTTGGTGCAATCGGTCGGACGGGAGCGTTTCGACCGCTGGCTCAGTTCGCTTGTTCCCGTAGGTTTCAACAATGGATGTTTCACCATCGGTTGCGCCAATCGGATCGTGCTTGAATGGATCGAAGCCCGATATCTTCAGTTTCTCAATGAAGCGGTAAGAGAAGCGGTCGGATCGGAAGCCGTCGAAGTAAAGCTCATAATTGAAGGTTCTTTGTTCCGCGAACACAGGCGTAAGACGGTGCGGAACGGTTCGAGCGAGCGGTCGCCTGAGAAACAAGCAGGATTGCTGGACCGCTTTGTTGTGGGCAGGGAAAACGAGCCGGCATACCGAGCGGTGCTGCAGGTCGCCCGGGGTGAGCGTGCAGGCTTCAATCCGCTTGTTATAGTGGGACCGCCGGGCACAGGTAAGACACACCTGGTGCGCGGGCTGGCCGAAGCCTACAGCCGCAGCGGCGGTAAGAAAGTGCGCTACCTTTCGAGCTACGACTTTGCTTCATCGTTCAGAGCAAGTCTCCTGCAGCACAGGACCGATCGGTTCAGGGCCTACTTCCGTTCGCTGGATCTCCTTATTCTTGACGACTTGCAGGGACTTGCCGGAAAGAAAAGGGTTCAGGAGGAGTTCCTACACACCTTCGATGCGCTTCTTCACCGCGGTGGATCTGTGGTCGTTGCAAGCGCCGCAGTTCCCTCTGCAATGAAAGATCTTGACAAACGGCTCAGGCAACGCCTGCTGGGAGGTCTGGTAGTGCGCCTGAGGGAGCCGGCTTTTCCCACTCGGCTTACCATTGCGAAGCGGGAGGCGGCCAAGGCCGCACGCCCTCTGGGGGAGCGGGTGGCGGAGTTTCTTGCCCGGAACGTGAAGCGCAATATACGCGATTTGATAAGCGCGGTGACACGCCTTTCGGCCTACGCCGCCCTGGAAGGACGGCATATAGGGGTCACCGAGGCCCAGAAGCTCCTTGCAGAGCAGCTCCAGGGCCAGGGCGGCCTCAGACCGGCCGAGAGGGTTTTGGAAGTTGTTTGCAGCGCTTGGGGCGTGAGCCGGGAGGAGTTGCAGGGACGCTTGCGGCCGAGGCGGATATCGGACGCCAGAAAAGCCGCATGCTACCTGCTGAGGCGCCACACAGACCTTTCACTCTGTGAGATAGGTATAGTGCTGGGCGGCAGAAAGGCCTCCACCGTGCAATCGGCCGTGCGCGATATGGAGCGCGATATAGCCGCCGGAGACCCTCTTGGCAAGCAGGTGGAGGCCTTGAGCAAACAGCTCGGGCTCTGAGGGCGTTGCACCGGCGGGGTGGTGACCTGTATAATCGAGATTGGCTGTGTCGCGGAGGCACCAAGTAGGTAAAGACTCGGTAGAAGGAGAGAGGTGCAATGGAAAAAAGGCAGTTGCTTGTGGTCGGGCTCTTGGGGGTTATCTGCGGTCTCCTGATGGTGCTGGTCGTTCAGTCCGCGCTTGTGCCGGTTGCAGTCGGCCAAGGGGCGTCCACTTCCGGTGCAAGCAGCGAGTGGCTTATGGGTGTCA
>CAZGYL010000298.1:0-6524 GCA_964529985.1 uncultured Planctomycetia bacterium
CCGCATACCGGCCTCTCTCAATGCGCGCAGTTGCTTCTCGGTCGGACCCTTCCAAAGCCCGACATAAAGGTTGAATCCCGCTTGCTTGTAACGGCGGGCGTTCCGAGGATCCTGAAGCCACACCGCTATGGGAAAGAAACCCGGATCCGACCCCGGTCCGTTTTCCCACCGGGCGTAGGGAGCAGCCGGCAAATCCTCTTCGGGTACGAAAGGCACGAGGTCCGAAGGAGGAGGCGGCGGCCAAAGGGGTTCTGCAGCGCCCAGCGGTCCGAGTTCCACTTTTACATCATCGATCCACAGGACCTGTTTCGCGTCCGTGGTGTCTCCGAAAAACACTATGCCGCTGAATCCTTTAAGCCGGGTCTTATTCCACTTGAAGCGCTTTCGCTTTGCGTTTACGTCTCTTCCGTCGAACAAGATCGAAAGCCCCTTTCCCGGCTCAAAAGAAAATGTCCAACGGTGCCAGCCTTTCACCCTTCTTGTTCCCAGATACTGAACCTCCCACCACGGTCTCTCCCCTTTGCGCGGATCGAAATCCGCTGCGCAGTAAGACCTGTCGCCCGAAAGATAAGGCGCATAAACTACACCGACCGCCAGGACAGGTCCCCGTTGTTGCGCCAAGCCCCATAAAGCCCCGGACCCGTACTTCTTGGGTTCGGCTTTAGCCGAGCCGTCCTCGTAAACCCAAAAATCAACGGTTCCGAAACCGTCCTTCCCGCGCAGGAACCATACCACCTTTCCTCCCGGACCCACCCTAAGCGCCCGGCCCGTGCTTCCTCTTTTCTTGGAGTCGTCCAACCGCACATCTCCCTCGACCTTGACCGAAGACGGAATCACGCCTTCGTCGAAAGTAAAAACGCGCACCTGCGGCGCGCTGAGGGTGAAAACATTCGACAACACGACCTGAACGGCGAACAAGCCGATTCCCATTGGTGCTTCTCCTTTCAAATTACGCTCAAGGCCGAATGCCTCCTTCGGCCTAAAACTCTCTTCCTGTGGCACGGACGAAACGGTAGTAGACCTCAAGGGTCATGGCTCCCAAGGCCGTTGAATAAACGCGGCCTCCATGAGGGCCCCACTGTCCGATAGGATCCCAGCTGCCGTCGGCGCAGCCTCCGACCCTTTGCGAAGAAAGCAACGCCTTTTTCATCGCTTCATTCCAAATCCGCCAAGGTTTTCCCCCATACTGAAAGAGCGCGTACGAACCGTAGTACCAGTAGTACATATTGATCGTCTTCGCACGCGCTCTTCGTTCGGGTTTCCATACAGGCAGGCGCTTCAGAATGAATTCAACACCCTTTCGGATAACCGGGCTTGAGCGCCTCTGGCCGGCGAAAATCCTGCAGAGGATCCCCACCGAGGTCATGCAGTAAACGCTGTGTTCCCGCTTGTCGGTCGGAGACTGATAGCCTGTGGTGCCCTGCTGGAAATCCGTCGCCTTATCGATCCACTTAAGCGCCCCTCTGAAGGCTCTGTGGAATTCCGCTTGAGTGGGGGAGGTGATGGGGGCGGTCTTACAAGCTTTCAAAGCCAAGACGACCCATCCTGTCACCGAAGTATCGTTGTCTCCCGGGCGGAAGCCGTAGCGCCAGCCCAGACCCTTGTTCTGCGCTCTGATGCAGTACTGCGCGGCGTAGGAGACGGTTCTGCCCAACCCCAATGTGTCTCCGGTCAACACAAGCAGTTCACCCAACGCCATTGTGGCCAGGGCTTGATTGTACATGAAATGCCCGCCGGTCGTTGAGCCGAAACGCCCGCACTGGGGATCACGTGGGTCTGTGACTTGAACGCTCTTTAGGTACCTGACGCCTTTCTTCACCGCCTCTACAAATTCCCTCCGCACCCCGAACTGGTGCGTATGTCCCGTCCCTGCAAAGGCAAGAAGCGCAAGACCCGTCACACCGATATCGTTTCCGGCTCGGCCTCGATCATCGCCGAATTTCGGATCTTTGTTCCTGCACTTCTTTCCTCTTGTACCCGGGTATTTGCCGCAGCGTTTTTTCCAATCCCTGCTGCTCCACCTTCCGTCCGGGTTTTGATGGCGCACAAGCCACCTCAAAGCCGCAAGAACAGCTTTTTCGGTACCTTCCCCTCCACCCTCCTTGACCAAAGTCCCCTTGCCGATACGGTTTCCATAAGCTCCCGCAGCGCCTCTTCCCAAACCGAAAACATCCACCAGACTGCGGGCCGCGAGGTTCTTGTTCGAGAGGTTTTCAAAAGAGAGGCCCTTGGGAATATCCGGCGTTATTCTATCGGCCTTAAGCCTGCGGATTATCTTCTTTTTTACCTTGAGCCTGCCCAAAACCTTGGGCCGGCGGAAAAGCGCGCGTTTCGCCGTGGGATCAAAGGCCGGCGCTTTATATTGTCGCTGCACAATCGCAGTCGTGCGCCCGGCCGGCGCTTGAGCCTCAACAAGTACAAGCGTACCTGCAAGCAAAAGCACGACCAAATGGAGCCCCGCAGATACAGCCCAGCAGGGCATGTCTCGGAGCCACCCAGGAATGTAAGCCGCAGCAGCGACCTGCCTTTCCACTGCGTGGAATTCAAGTTCGGCAGGGCCGATTCTTATCCTGTCGCCGGGCTGGAGAGGCTTGCTTTTGACCCTATCGCCGTTGACGTAAGTACCGTTCTTGCTCTCCAGATCGAAAATCCATACCTCCTGGGGGCCGACCGAAACCATGGCATGAAGCTGGGAGACGGTCGGATCGTCGATTCGAACGGTTACGTCCTCCCGCCGGCCGATAAAAATATTACCCGGCCTTAGGAGAACGCGCCGAGGGGCGCTCCCGGGGGCATGAATTACAAGGTGCGGCATACCGCTTTCCATGATACACGCAGCGCCTTGTCCCTGTCAGGCAAGAGCACCGCACCGCGCATGGGAGGCCGCGCCCGTTCGCCGATAATCGATAATGGCGGGACGCAGACCCCTTTCTTCCGTCGTCTTTGCCTGCAGGAGGCTTCATGAGACATTCATTCGTCCTCTTTTTCTTCTATCTCTGCTTTTCAGCACCGCAAGATCTTCTCCCTGCGCCGAGAGTCGCCCCCCAGGCGGTTCAACCGGTCCAGGAACGTCTTGCGCCGCAGCAAATCAAGGCTGTGCGCGGTTTTATAGGAAGGCGAATAGAAGCAAACCGCCTCGGATACCTCTCCCCATTCAACATCGATAAATACGTGCGAATGGTTGAGCATAAGAAATACCGCTCTTGGTGGTGGATCGGCGAACAGATCGGGAAATGGCTCGAGTCCGCCGTGCGCGCCGCAGCCCAAGCGCGGGACCGTGACCTTGAGAAGCGCGCCCGCGGAGTACTCGCCCGCTTGATAGCCGCACAAGAGCCGAGCGGCTACCTCGGCATAACCGACCCTGCTTTGCGCACCCCCCGGCACCCCCTGCGCGGCATGGACGCCTACGAGCTGTACTTCATGCTGCACGGCTTGCTTACCGCTTACGACGTGTGGAACGACGTAGGTGCGCTTCAAGCCGCGCGCCGTCTTGGTGACTACTTCACAAGCACGATCGGTCCGGGCAAGGCCGAGTTCAAGCCGCTTCCCCCTGATCTAACCATAGCCGGACACAAGATCCACTGCGGCTGGGAGGGGACCTTGCTTGTGGACCCCATGATGCGGCTTTACGAGTACACGGGCACAGAGCGATACCTGAAGTGGTGCCGCTGGGTGGTCTCGAATATCGACCGGTGGTCCGGGCATCGAGCTTTTTCCAAGCTCGACGATGTTGCAGCAGGTGCAATCGGCATCGACCAGGTACAGCCTTACGTGCATTCCCATACTTTCCACATGAATTTTCTCGGCTTCCTGCGGCTCTACCGGGCAACAGGCGATAAGAGCTTGCTTCATAAAGTGACAGGCGCGTGGCGTGATATAGTATCGCGCCAAAGATACATAACGGGCGGGGTAAGTGTAGGGGAGCATTACGAGAGAGATCACAACCTTCCTTTTACAGGGAATGTGGTCGAAACGTGTGCGGTCATGTCTTGGGTCGAGCTCAATCAGGCGCTGCTTGAGCTTACCGGTGAAACACGCTACGCCGATGCGATCGAACTTTTGCTGTGGAATCATATTTTCGCCGCTCAAACCCCCGACGGCCGCGCAATCCGCTACCACACTCCGCTTAACGGCGTGAAGCCTGCAGGCCTTTTCCACGGCCCCGACTGCTGCACCGGAAGCGGCCACAGGCTCATTTCACAGATTCCCGGCTTGTTGTACGGCAAAGGCCCACGGGGCGTATACGTGAACCAATACGTCCCTTCAGAGGCGCTTCTCACCCCACCGGGCGCCTCTGTGCGGTGCCGCCTCAGCCTCTCCACGGATTTCCCCGCTCGGGGCCTTGTCACCATAAAGGTCGATCCTGAAAAACCCGTCCGCTTCACCCTTTTTCTCAGAATCCCGGCCTGGTGCAAGGCGCCGCAGCTTGAGCTCAACGGCAGAATGCAGGCGCCGGGACGACCCGGCCGGTACCAGGCCCTGGACCGCCTCTGGCGCCCGGGCGACGTTCTTCACCTTACCCTGCCGCTTCGCACGCATTGGGTCGCCGGCAAATACAACGCTCAAGGACGCTGGGCTCTGAAACGAGGCCCGGTAGTATATGCGCTCGACACCCTGTGGTGGGGTCCTTCAGCCCGCAAGGCTTTAGGCTGCGTGCCTGAAGACCTCGGTGCCCGAGTCGCTGTAAAAGTCAGATCCGCATTGAGCGAAGCGAATCTTAAGCTTCTTCCGTCCCTGCCGGGAGTACTCGGTCCCGTCTACCAAATCTCAGTGAAATTCCTTGACGGCAGCTGTGCTTCAGTGCCCTTCATTCCGTTCTGCAATGCGGGCGTATGGCATCGGCCGGGAGAGGAGAAGCCGCCTCAGGACTCCCGTGCTTGGTCTTACGCGGTTTACCTTTCCGACGTAAACAGCGAAGAGTTCAGAGCGCGGCGGAAAAACCACCGCATGCTTGCTGAGAAGGGGCTCAGGCCCGTGCGCGGAGATTGGCGTTTGGAGCGGGGATCGATCCTCTCGCAGAAAAGTACTCTTGCGGACTGCCGCATCTTTTTCGGCGATCCTTCCTGGAGTGATTACACGGTCGAGCTCATGGCAAGAAAGGTAAGCGGAGAAGAAGGGTTCCTGGTCATCTTCCGATCTCCCGACAGCCGTAACTTCTACTGGTGGAATGTCGGAGGCTGGGGCAACAGGCAGCATGCAGTCGAGCGCGAGATCAAAGGCCGAAGAACCGTGCTTGTGCGCCGAAAAGGCGGAATCCAAAAAGGCCTCTGGTACCAAATCACGGTTCAAGTGCGCGGGGAGGAGATCCGCTGCCTGCTTAACGGACGACTTATTCATGTGCTCAGAGATCCCACCTTTCCCAAAGGCCGGGTGGGACTCGGGTCATGGCGTACCGAGGTGGGGTACCGGGAAGTGAGGGTAACGGATCCCGCCGGGAAAATTCTTTACGAATTTTGACCCATGCTCCGGGCGCCCCGATTCCGGTTTTGACAAAAAGCCAAAACCGGAAGGTAGTTATTGGACGAGGCACTACTGTTGATCTTCCTGTGCCTTGAGGGTTCCGACGCGACGCACCACGATCGGAACGCCATCGACTTCGCGCGGCAAAGAGGCGCCTTCTTCCGGCTCCTCGCCCGCACCTCCTACAAGCACCTCCAGCGCGAACTGCTCCCCGATTCTGGTAAGGCCCAAACCGCATACATCGCGCCTGGCCGACAGCAACTTGCGAAGCTTTTCCTTAGCTCTTCTGGCCTGATCGATACTTGTCACATTCTCTCCTTTTCGTCTACAAGTGTTTTAAACCGCAAGCGAAGCGCCGAAGGCCTCCAGGACGGCACCGAAAGGATTCGCATAAGTAGTATCGGCATCGTTCCCGGCAAAAAGAAGCCCCACAACCTCACCTGCCTTATCAACGATAATCGAGCCGCTGTCACCTCCGAGGCTGAACGGAGTCCACGGATCGAGAGGTTCTATTTCAAGCTGGCCATCGAACAGGTAAGTACCTGTATCGTACTCGACCAAAAGACCATCGATCTCGAACGCGCTTATACGGCCCTCGGTAAGCCCTGTGGTCCTGCCGATCTTATAAACCGTGCGCCCCAAAAGCTTTTCGGGATCCTTCGGCGGCCAGTCAACGGAGAGAGGTTCGGGGTGACCGACATAACTCAACCCGGCCTCCAGCACCGCCAAAGCTGCGTCCACGGTGTTACTGCCCCGCCGCCTGAGCTTCACGAATCTATCAAGCCTGGCCACGACATCGCGCTTCCGCCTGCCGCCGTCCGCTGCGGCCGGCTGCAGAATGGGATCCCCACGCGCAGCGCGGTTCTCATCTGCAAGCACATGATTGTTCGAAACGATGCGCTCGCGCCCACCGGTACGTACTTTTACAAGAGTCCCCAGCGTGCCCGCAGTAACATTCACGTGGCCTATGGAACAGCCGGGCCTCAGCGGCCGCATCCTTTTCTGAAACCTCCGGCTTTGCTTCACCACCCGCCCGATCGGCCGGACGTCCACCTGTCCTCCCG
>CAZGYL010000299.1:0-6491 GCA_964529985.1 uncultured Planctomycetia bacterium
TGCGGAGGCACGCCGGCTGGTGGCCGAGCTGCGCTACGACGACGCTGAAAAGAAGCTCGAGGAGGCTGTGCGGCTGGATCCGACTTTGGAAGAAGCTCAGATTGAGCTTGACAACGTGCGGTTCATTCTCGGCCGCCTGCCCGGCGAACGAGGCGTGACCACAAGGGAATTCTACACCAGCCAGCAGCTTGCCATCGAACAGGCCCGCGCGCAGGTCAGGCGCCTCATGGTGGAGGGGGAGAATCTTATGGTGAAAGGCCGCTACGAGGAGGCGGCCAAACGGTTCAAGCGGGTCGTTGAGATCGACAGCTATTTCCCGTGGAACATCAACATGCCCGATGTCGTCGCACTGGCCCGAAAGAGGGCGCAGCAGGCCGAAAGGCTCGCTGAAGACCAGCGGGTGCGCGAGCGCCGGGCTTTGGAGCAGGAACTGGAGCAAAGGGCCATGAAGCAGAGGGCCCAGGATCTGCGGTACTTCAGAAACAAGATCGCCCAACTGCTTAGAAGGGCCAAGCAGGCCTTTGACGACGCTCAATTCAAGAAAGCTGAAATTTTCTGTGAAGAAATCCTTGATCTTGATCCCCGCAATGAGGAGGCGCAGAAGCTCCTGAAGCAATCGCGGCGCATGGAGCACATATTCGAACTGGACAAAATTTACCGCGAAACCATGAAAAATTGGGAGCTTGTCTTCCGTGCGGTGGACGAGGCTTCAATCCCCTATCAGGAGATTTTCCGCTATCCGCCGCGTAAGGTATGGGAGAAGCTTGGGACTCAGGAGGTGAGCCTGGAGGAACGGGTGGCCGCCGAAGAGCCTCTTGTGAACCGCGAAATCCGCAGGCGGCTTGAGCAGACCAGAATAAAGAGCATAAGCTTCGAGGACCGTCCGCTTAAGGATGTTCTTGATTACCTTTCGAGGATCTCCGGTATCAGCTTTGTGCCGAACAAGCAGGCCAAAGATGCGATGGAGGCGAACGACGAGAGCCTTATCGTCAATCTGCCTGAGGTTCAGAATCTCACGCTGAAAAACATTCTGGAACTCATCTTGGAAGACCGGGGTGATTCGGGCTACGGGTATCAAATCAGGAACGGTGCGGTCGTAATCGGCCCGAAGGAATCGCTCGGCAAGAAGATGTACCTGCAGTTCTACCCGGTTGAGGATATCGCGATCAAGCGCCCGGACTACAAAGCACCGCCCCTTGCGGTGAGCCTTCGGACCGAGGAAGGCGTCGGGGCCGGAGGAGAGGCCGTCGTGGGGCTTGAAGAGGAACAGACGACAACGCCGGTTGTGGGACCGGAGCTTCTCAAAGAGCTGATAAACAAGCGGATTCTCGGCGAGGACGAGACCAACGGAACCGTCGAGTACCAGAGCGGCAAGCTGGTGGTCAACACGACGCTTGAGAACCACCGGAAGATCCGCGAGTTGCTCGAAAGCCTCCGCCAGCTTTCCGGCGTGCTTGTGGCCGTTGAGGCCCGGTTCCTTGATATGCAGGACAACATTTTGGACGAGATCGGTGTCGAGTTCGGCGGACCTGTTGAAAGCGGACTTGAGTATCCCATTCCGGACGTGAACGGGCTTGGGACTTCCGTCGCCACGGGCTACGCGTTTATCGATGAGAGTTTGAAGTACGAAGTCCGCGCCGCGAACCTGACCTCTTACAGCGGCGTATTGGGAACGGAGATCACCCCGTTCAACATTACCCCCGACGGGGGCATGGCGCTTCAGTGGAGCTACCTCGATGACTATCAGCTTGAGGCGATTCTTACCGCTGTTTCAAAGCGCCAGAGAAGCCGGACCTTGGACGCACCGAGGGTCGTTGCTTTCGACAGTCAGACCGCTTACACCATGGTCGTCGACCAGATCGCATACATTAAGGACGTCGACGTGAACCAAACCGGTGTGAGCCCGGTTATCAACCCGCTGGTCGGATCGTTCCGCGTGGGCTCCATGTTGGAGATCAGGCCCACGGTTACATACGACCGCAAGTACGTGATTCTGGAAGTAGAGCCGACTACAGCCCAGCATGTCGCCTCCGAGTACTCGCAGTTGAATTTGGCCCAAGGCTTCACCGTCGTTCAGGTTGAGCTGCCGGTCATCCTGATGGCTCAGATAAAGACGACGATCACCATTCCGGACGGAGGTACAGTCTTGGTCGGCGGCCTGAAGAAAGTGATCGAACAGAACAAGCGCGTGGGAATCCCGGTTATCAACAGGATTCCGATTCTGAATATCATTTTCGGCCGTATCGGTCAAACGAAACTGCGGAACAACCTCTTTGTCCTGATAAAGGCGCAGATTCTCATCGTCAAGGAGCAGGAGAAGCTTAACTTTCCGTGATGTTGCGCGCAGTGCCCTTTTTGCTCACAGCCGGAGCGTTACTTTGGCCCGGCGGGGCCTACGGGGACCTTCCGCGCACTGAGAAGCGGTTTGTTGAAACGCTGATAAACGATTATCGGGTTCTGACCATAGCCGAGCACTACTGCCGCAAGCGTCTTAAAGAGGTGCGCAGCGACACCATGGCTGTTGCGAGCCTCCGCTACTACCTTGAAGCGGATATCCCGCGCCTGCGGGGGGATCTCGCAGCTTTTGAGAAGGCCAGTCTCGCACTTGCAAAGCAGTTCCCGAAACACCCGAGAGCCGGACGCTCCCGCTTGGATGTGCTGAAAGCCAAGATGGATCAGCTCACACTCCAGTGGGAGGACGCCCAGAAAGAGTCCGACCTGGCCAGACGCAAAGAGCTTGTAGACCAGGTCGTGAAAACTTTCCAGGAGCAGGTGCGGCCGGGCTTCAAATCTTTGATAAAAGACCTTAACGAGGCTGTGGCGAAAGCGGAGCGGGACGAAGCCGGCCTCGTAAAAGACGTGGATCTCGCCCTCCTGCGTAATGAGACGGAACTGTTTTGGATCCTCGCGCTTGTGCGCTTTGCGCGCTTCCTTCAAGAGGACCGTTTCGCCGACCTCAGGAAAAAGATATACGCCGAGGCGCTTAAAGCCGCGGAATTCTTTGTCGAAGAAAGGCCTACCTTTTTTGTGTTGCGCTTCATAGCACAGATCCAGCGCGGGCTGTGCTACGCCAAATTGGGAAGACTGACCGACGCCATCGACGCTTTTGAAACTCTCTTCGTCATAACACCTCCCGTTGCACCCAGTCACTGGGATCACGATCTCATTGTAAAAATCTGTGAGATCCGGCTTCAGGCTTATCTTTACGCCATGCGGGTTTGCAACGAGGCCGGGGACTACGAGCGGGCGGCCCGAATAAGCGATAAGCTTTTCGCCGGCCAAAGGCCTCCCTTTAATCTTGCGGCTCTGGGCCCGAAGGAACCTTCGCTGAGACCCTACTGGGTGGAAGCGCAGCTTGAAGCGGGAGTGGCCCGTGCCGGGGTGGGCAGGCCGCAGGAGGCGGCGAAACTGATCCAGCAGGTGATAAACACCTACGTTGTAAAAGAAAAGCAAGGTGATCAGGAGGCCCGCACTTATGTGCTTAAGGCGCGCGGAGCTCTGGCCCGCATGGTTATGGTTGCAGGCCCGATATTCCCTCCCGATACGATCCTTGAAGCCGGGAAGGGGTACAAGGCGGAGTTGAATTGGCGGGCTGCAAGAACGGTTTTTCAACTCGGTTTGGGGGCGCTTGCAACCCCCGAAGAGGTTCATAAGTACGCGCCTTTGTTTCTGAAAGAAATCGCAGAATGCTCCCACCTTACCGGTGAGCTCAGAGAAGCTCTGTTTGCAAGCCTGACCGCGCTGCGCCATTTCGGTGAGGGCATGCCCGAGCAGCTCAGGCAAAGGCTTGCCAACTATGCTATGGCGGCGGCGGACGGCCTGCAGGAGAAGGAGAAGAACGCCGCTTTCTCGCGCCTTTTCCAGGAAGCGGAAGATTTCTTCATGCGGTGGGGGAACCCCGGCCTTGCAGAGCTCAAAAAGATCAGCGATGCCATTGATTTGAAGAATCAAGGGCGTTTCGAAGATGCCCGCAAGAAACTTCTGGCGGTAAAGCCTACTTTCGTTCACCAAGGCAAGACAAAGCCCTTTACAGGCTACTGGCGGGCGAGGGCGGAAGCCGCCGATTGCCTCTACCAGCGGTACCTTAAGGCCAAGAAGGACCAGAAGGATCTTAAGGATGCCGAGAAACTCAGGCAGCAGGCGATAGCCGAGCTTACAGATGCCCTCAAGAAGGCCGAAGCGGCTCAGCCTCCTCAACTTGACGGAGTTGCGGCCGCGGTTTACTACCTCTCCTCGATTTATCTCGAAGAAGGCAGAGAGGAACCCGACAAAGCGCTTGAGCTTCTTAAGCGTCTGGATACGGAGCTCAAATCGGCGAAAGAGTACGCCGACATGGCGCTTTACAACTACGTGGTGGCGTTGGCTCACGCGGACAAAAAAGAGGAAGCGTGGGCCAAGTTTCAAGAGCTCAAAAAACGCTTCCCGGAGAGTGTTGAATGGGCGAGAGCGGGCTACGATCTTTACTTCTTCTACGACGCCCGCGGAGAGCCGTGCATGGCCGCTGCTTACGCGGATGCGTATCTATCGCACCCGCGGGTCAAGCAGATGCAGCAGGACCTGGACGTGCTTTTCGCCATCGCTCAGACGTTCGCTGATTGCGGCAAGCCGGAGTACCTTCCCCGTGCCAAGGACATATTTGAGAAGTTCGTCGACTCACCGGACCGTGACCGCCGCATCACGGCGCTGCTGGGGCTTGTAAAGCTTCTTATCGCAAGAAAGCAGTACGAAGAGGCGGCCAAGCGGGGGGAAGAGCTTCTCAAGCAAAAGCAGGAAGAAGATCAATGGGTGCCCCAGCTTTACCACGATTTGAAACGGGCCTATGTGGGGATCGCCATTCGAGCTGTGCGCGCCGGTCAGGGGGCGAAAGCCGTAGACGCCCTTGAAAAAGCGGAGAAATACATGAGGCAGTTGGTTGTGCTCGTTAAGGGTGCGGCCGACCAAAAGCTGCGCCGGCGTGATATCGCGGGTTACCGCGAGAGCATGATTATCTATTACCGCTACTGGCATGAGCTCTTACAGATTTGGTATGCGCAGAGGCGGTATAATCGAGTGATCAGATACGGAGGAATGCTGCTCGAAAGAAAACCGCCTTTCCTGCCCGGCGATCTGGTTAAGCGTATCGAAAAAATCGTCGAAGCTGCGAAAGCGAGGCTTAAGAAATGATGCGTAATGTTTCAGAAGCGCCGCGCTTGAGACTTGGAGCTGCAGCTGCAGTTATGATTGTTGCAGCCGCGCTTCAAGCTGATGTGATTTTGCGCTTCGACGGCGCTAAGCTCGACCGCATTACCGTGCGTTCGGCCACCTACGAGCAGGTTGAGTACAGTTTGGCCGGTATAAGCAGGCCTCAGCGCGTTCCGGCCGATCAGGTTGAAAAAATCATCTACGCCGGCCAGCGGGAGTTGCAGTCCGCGCGGGCCCTTCAGGCTCAGAGCGCTTGGCTTAAGGCGGCCGAAGCGTTTGCGCGGGTTGCGTCCGGCGGAGAAGAGCCGTATGCGGAGGCCGGCGCTTTCGGTGAGGCCGAGTCTTTTGCCTGGTATTTCTTTGAAACTGGACAAGACGGGCCCCGGGCCAAGGAGAAGCTCGACGGCTATTTGAAAGCGTATACACCGAAGAAAGGATTCCACGTGCCTTTCGCACTCTACCTGGCGGGTCGGGTGGAGCTTCTCCTGGGGAATAAGGCACAAGCCGGCTCGCGTTTCCAAGAGCTTGCCGGCCTGCCCGGGAACTCCCGCAGATTGCTTGCGGAGCTGGGCAAGGGGGAACTTCAACTGGCCCAGGGAGATGCGCAGGGAGCGGCCATTACCTTCAACACCGCAATGAACCAGGCCAAGCGCCTTAACATGGGAACGCTCTACCGTATGGCCGTTGCCTGGCGCGGCCGCGCACTCGTTGCTGAGAAAGACTACCAGCGGGCGATCGACTTCTTGGAGGGCTACCTCAAGGGCGGCGGCGAGGAAATAATCTTCGACCGGGCCACTGCCCAAGCGTCCAACGCGCTCGGCGACGCCTACGCCGGGAAAGGCGGAACGGAAAGCCAATGGGAGGCTCTTTACCGTTACCTCTGGACTACGGTGTTGTTCCGCAACTGGCGCGCCGAATGTGCGGAAGCGTTTTACAAAGCCGCGCAGTTGGCCAAGGCGCTGGGCGTGCAGGCGGACGCTGAGAAGCTCCTCCAGAGATTGAAAAGCGATTTCCCTGAGACCGTTTGGGCAAGGAAAGTCAAATAGGAGTGGCTATGAAAATCGGCAAGAAACACCTTTTGATCTTTTTGACCGTGGTTGTTGTCTTCGGCCTGTTCGTTCTGTCGGCCGCGATTGCAGACGCTGGAGAAGCGGCACCGGTGCAGAAGAAGATCACGTTTTGGGACACGTTGAAGTCGGCCGGCCTGATCGGTTTGGTTATCATTCTGCTTTCCGTTGCGGCCGGAGCGCTGATCATAACGTTTTTCGTACATATCAGGCGGGATGAAATGGTCCCGCCCGACCTTCTGG
>CAZGYL010000300.1:0-6478 GCA_964529985.1 uncultured Planctomycetia bacterium
CTCGAAGATCTTGCATCCCCTGGCGTTTGAAACTCACAAAGCGCTCCAGGCCTTCGTAATCGTAGTACTGGTTCTGCTTTGAGCCGAGGAGGGCTGCGTCGGTGCGACTTACAGGCGCAAGGGGGCTTTTCTGCCAATCGTAAGCGCAAGTGTGATCCATGATCGTCTGGCCGTTCGTCTGAGTCCGTATGCGCTTTACCCGACCGAATTCATCAAACGGGGGATCGCCGCCTGAGTCAAGAAATTCCGTGACAACGGAAGGCGAGGCCACGTGGTTTTCAACGCGGACCGCACGCCCCAGCCCCTCGTAGGCCATAGAGGCATAAGGGCTTGATCCGCGTAGGAATGGCACAGATGGATGCGATCAGTGCAACCACCACACAGTTCTTCCTCCAGATCGTCGCAAAGGAACGTGCGTTTAAGCGTTACGCCGTCTACAGAGCCGAGGACTTCTACAGTTCCACATGCCAAGCGCCCTACTTAAAGGCTTTCGCATAGGGTACCACGCCACGGCCGTTGCCGCTGGCTTATACCGCGTTTTCGATTTCTTCGCCTAAGGAAAGCCTAATCCGCTACGGCTTTTTCCGAACGGCTTGCCAGGAACGCAAGGAACTCGCCGATTGTCAAAGCGACTCCAAAAAACAGGAAACACCAAACGTAGATCCAATAGGTTATGCTTACCATTCCGGCCATATCCGGATGAAACGCGTAATTAAAGTATCCTTCGTCTATTCTCGTTGCATGAAGCACTTGTCCAACATAAAACGCCACTTCCGGACCAACCACAACGTACCAAGCGAACAGTGCCGCGTACCCAAGAAGACGCAATGATCCTGATACGCCCCAAAGCCGACCAAGATAGCTCGGAACAAGAACCAAGAAGAATCCATACGCCGGCCACACTAATGGGTAAAACGCATTATCCCACCCCACTGACACAATATTGCCGGCTTGCAGCTGAACTGCAATCATATTTTTTCCAAACAACGAGGCCAGGAAGACGAAAGGCCCGAGGAGTGCTGAATGACCCGCCAGAATCAGGAGCCACTTACGTATTGTTTTTCCGTTTGGAACCTTTTTGCTGCCTGGTAAACTCTGACGCACTGTCCTTTCCTCCTCCAGTCAATGCCACGGCTACCACTTCTTGTCGCGGCAATTCCGCGGGGCTGAGGCTGGATCGATAGAGCTTTGTCGGATATTTTAGCTTGTACCGCATCTGGTTTCCTGGGCACAAATCTTATCCCAAAAGGGTGTCCTAGGAAACCGTGCACCTACCCACTAATAAGCTCCGCCGCTTCGGTGCCCGGGCATGAACGGGCTCCGTTGCTCAACGAAACGGCCTCGGTCTCGGGCGGAGGACATGGGCAATCCTCTACTGTTTCGCCGCCAAGCAGATCGTCGGAGATCAGATAGAGTACCCTCCGATGAGGATCGATCGGGATCATGCAATCGCTGCCCGGCCCGGAGGGGGATAAGCCGGGACATGAAGCGAACCCGCGAAAGAGATCAACCAACCGGAATGGTCAGCTCCACCGATTTTGTTTTCAGAGTGCGGCCGGGCGGTCGGCTTTCCGCAGGCGTTTGTGTTATCATGAAGTTTTGCGGAGAAGGAAACTTGCGGTTTATGTGAAAAAGGAGGAGACGGTCGTGAAAGGCGACAGCAGAAGAACGTGGATCGGGATCCTTATTCTTTGGGCCTTTTGCGCTGCCGGCACAGCGGCGGCCGGGGCGCGGCCCAACATCGTTTTCATATTAAGTGACGATCACCGTTACAACTTCATGGGGTTCCTGAAAACACCGCCTTTTCTTGAAACCCCGACTCTTGACAGCCTCAAGCAGCGCGGAGTTTACTTTCGAAACACTTTTGTAAGCACTTCTCTTTGCTCCCCGAGCCGCGCGACGATTCTTACCGGCAAGTACATGCACCACCACCGGGTTGTTGACAATCAGAGGCCGGTGCCGCCCGGCACTGTCTTTTTCCCCCAGTACCTCAGGAAGGCGGGTTACGAGACCGCATTCATCGGCAAGTGGCATATGGGGCATGAAAAGGACGATCCCAGGCCTGGTTTCGATTACTGGGCGAGCTTCAAAGGGCAAGGTACGTATTTCGATCCCGTACTCAACGTAAACGGAGTGCGCAAGAAATTCCGCGGATACACCGGAGACGTGCTTGCGGATTTGGCTTTGAACTTCCTGCGTAAGAAACGGAACAGACCCTTCTTCCTTTACCTTTCCTTTAAAGCCGTGCATTTCCCTTTCCGCCCCCCGAACCGGCACTTGGGAAGGTACGAACGCGCGGAAGTACCGTATCCTGAGACCATGGCCAACACGGAGGAAAATTACCGCACGCAGCCCCGCTGGGTGCGGGAGCGGCGCTACAGTATTCACGGGATCGATCACATGGAAACCGGCCGCTTCGACAATGATCCCGTGCCGTCTTTCGAAGATTTCTACAGGAGATACTGCGAGGCCGTGCACGGCCTTGACGAGAATATCGGCAAGGTCGTCCGGTTCTTGGATTCAAGCGGTCTGAGCAGGAAAACGGTGCTTTTTTATACCAGTGACAACGGCTTTGAACTCGGCGAGCATGGATTTTACGACAAGCGCGATGCCTTTGAGGAATCGATACGGATTCCCCTTCTTGTGTATGCTCCGGGCTTTGCCCCTTCGGGGCTTGAAGTAGAGGCCATGATTCAAAACATTGATTTTGCACCCACGATTCTTGAGCTTGCCGGAGTGCCTGCGCCGCCCGAAGCAGCCATGGACGGGAGGTCCTTTGTGCCTCTTTTGCAGGGAAAGAAGGTGCCGTGGCGCAAAGAGATTTTCTACGAGTATTATTGGGAGTGGAATTTCCCCGCAACGCCCACGATGTTCGCTTTGAGGACCGAACGCTACAAGTATATCTATTATCACGGCGTTTGGGACATAGACGGACTGTATGATCTTCAGACCGATCCGCACGAACGGCACAACCTTATAGAAGTGCCGGCATTCAGGCCTCTTGCGCTTAAGCTGCGCAAGCGCCTTTTTGATTTCTTGGAAGCTTCAGGAGGTCTGTACATACCGGTCAGAAGACCGAAAGGCGAACGGTTGGATGCCCGCAAGCTCGGGCGCTGATCAAGGCACGGCCTCAGCGCTTTGGAAAGGAGGTAGGAAGATGAACCGCTTGGTTCCCGGCGCTTTTGTTCTGCTTTTGAGCTTCGTTTTTTCTGGCGTGCATGTGAAAGCCGAAACCGTTTGGCTCGATGAGCTTCAAATCGATCGAATCGCACAGGATTGGGGCGAACCCCGCAGGCGGCGTTCCGTCGACGGGCGTCCGCTTCGAATAGGAGGCCGCCTTTTCAAACGCGGCGTGGGGACCCATGCGAACAGCGTCATCCGCATTGCTCTGGAAGGGAGTACGGCACATTTTTCCGCATGGGTCGGGGTTGACGATGAGGTCGGTGGGGGCAGAGGGAGTGTTGTTTTTGAGGTCCGAAGCGGAACGAAGCTGCTTTGGCGCAGCCCGCGCCTTAAGGGCGGCGATGCGGCAAGGGAAGTTTCGTGTGACATCTCGGGCCCTACTACGCTGTTGCTTCTTGTAAATGATGCGGGCGACGGGATCGATTTCGACCACGCGGATTGGGCCGATGCGCGGATCAGCTACACGGGCCCAAAGCCGAAGATCCTCCAGCCTTTTGTTTCAAAGCGCAGAATCCTCACGCCTCCTCCCCCGCCTACACCGCGGATCAACGGGCCGAAAGTCTACGGAGTGAAACCGGGACGGCCTTTTTTGTACCGCATACCGGCAACAGGCAGAAGGCCCATGGAGTTCGACGCACTGAACCTGCCCGAAGGCCTGAGCGTGGATCCTGAAAGCGGAATCATAAGCGGCAAGGTTTCGAAACGCGGCACCTATAAGGTTACTCTGGTGGCGCGGAATAAACTGGGTGCGGCTCAGCGTGAGTTCAGGATTGTTGTAGGGGATACGATCGCGCTTACTCCGCCCATGGGCTGGAACAGCTGGAACTGCTGGGGTTGCAGCGTGGATGCGGAAAAGATAAGGCGGGCTGCCGACGCCATGGTGGCAAGCGGACTTGCCGATCATGGTTTTATGTACATAAACATTGACGATTGCTGGCAGGGAGGGCGCGATCCTGCGACCGGAAAAGTTTACCCGAACCGCAAGTTTCCGGATATGGCCGAACTTGCAGCCTACATTCACGCCAAAGGGCTGAAGTTCGGGGTTTACACGGACTGCGGCCCCAAGACATGTGCGGGATACGAGGGGAGCAAGGATCACGAAGCTCAGGACATCCTCACTTACGCCGAATGGGGTGTTGATTACGTGAAGATCGATTGGTGCCACACCAAGGGTTTGGATCCCGTAAAGCAATATGCTCTTTTCGGGAAAGCGATAGCAAACTGCCCCCGCGATATCGTTTTCAGCATCTGTAATTGGGGGGTTAAGAAACCATGGGAATGGGGAGCAAAGGTCGGAGGAAACCTCTGGCGCACGACAGGCGATATCCGCGATACGTGGGGCAGCATGGCGGGAATCGGATTCGGGCAGGCCGGGCTTTCAAAATACGCTTGCCCCGGTCATTGGAATGATCCCGATATGCTGGTGGTGGGCAAGGTCGGTTGGGGACCGCGCCTGCACGACAGCCGCCTCAAGCCCGACGAACAGTACACGCACATAAGCCTTTGGTGTCTTCTCGCTGCACCGCTTCTTCTCGGCTGCGACATGGAGCAGCTGGACGCTTTCACCTTGAACCTTCTTACAAACGACGAGGTGTTGGCGGTTGATCAGGATCCGCTCGGCAAGCAGGCTGATCGGGTGGCCCGGACGGAATTGGGTGAGGTATGGGCCAAGGAACTTGAGGATGGCTCTCTTGCGGTGGGACTTTTCAACAGGTCGCTTCTTCCCGGGTCCATAGAGGTAAAGTGGTCCGCCTTGGGCATAAGCGGAAAGCGGCGTGTCAGGGATCTGTGGCGGCAGAAAGATGTAGGCTTCGCGGAAGGATCCTACAGTGCGGAAGTCCCGCCTCACGGAGTCGTGCTTGTTCGGTTGATCGAGCCCTGAGCACCGGCGGAAGAAAAAGACCGCAGGCCTCAGCCGGATCAACCTCCGCCGCTTCGAAGATCGGCTTTGTAGAGACTTCGGATCGCAAGGAGATCCTTGTTGTACCTGCCATCCTTGAAGTCGGCGAATGTCCATGCGAAGGGCTGGAAAGTACCCTTGCGATAGAGGCAAATAGGATCGGCCCAGACGCCTTGTCCCACGTATATTTTGGGAGCGCCGTACTTGAAGGAAAGAAGAACAAGCTTGTGGGGATCAAGGTAGCCGACATCGATGTTAACGCGCCTTCGGCCTTCAACGGATAGCTTCTTTTCAACAGAGGCAGCCGCATGCTTCAGGGAAGCGGCTTCACCTGGATCCCTGGTACCGGCGAATGAAATGAACGTGCGCTTAAGGCCGGATCCCATTTCGGGTTCATAGTAATTCGTTACATCGAACGGGTGATCGGAGCCCGAGTAATCAATCCGGCCGAAAACACGCTCAAGCTCGGCGTAAGCTTCTTTGAGCGCCTCTTCGTTGCGCCATAAAAGAAGTGCGAGCAACTTGACGCGCCTTGCGCCTTCAGGCTCATTCATCGATTTTTTCCTTGCGCACGATGACCGTCAGGGCCTTGGCTGCAAGCGAGGGATCTATTCCGAAGCGCGTTGCGATCTCTTCGAGCAGCTTCTCGCCGGTCAAGTTCACCCGTCTCACACCGCCCTTGTCCCGCTCCTGATAGTAAATCTTGCGCAAGTAGATCTGCTTGCCGTCGCGCAAGCAGGTCAGAATCGGGTAGCGCATCATGTCCCAAAAGAACGAAGCATGCCAGGCGCGCATAAAGGTCTCGGGATCAGCGCCGGGCAGCTTGAACGTCAAGCGCTTTGTTTCCACGGAATTTTGTTTTGTGGCCAGAGTAAGGCGGTCCGACCCCTCCGGAAGGAGCAACACCCGGTTGAAATCCGTATCAACTTCGGTCACTGTATCGGTGCGCACCGGAACCGGCTTGAAAAGCAGGTATCCGGGATCAAGCAGGTGGGGTTTGTCCTCAAGGTTTACGATAAGTGCACAGTGGGTATCGGGACCGTAATGCCGGTCGGCAAGGACCGGGTGCGCCTCGTAGCCGCAGGAGCGCACCAGGTGAAGCAAGAGCGCAGTCAGGCTGAAGCACGTACCACCTGCACCGTAGCGGAAATGATCGGCGAGGACCTCCGGCGGATCCCGCCTGGCCCTTTCAGGGTTGCCCTCGGAGGTGAGCTTGAGAATCTTGGTCAGGTTTTCGTAAGGAATGCGCGCAAAAGCCCTGGCAAGGCGTTCCAAGAAGTCTGCCGTAGGCTCCTTGGGCCGCTTCAGGCCGGTGCGTCTGAGGAACGCTTCCGTTATGGGTGAACGCGGCGGTGGTGGTGCCAGGGGATCAGCCTTCATGGCAAGCTTCCGGCT
>CAZGYL010000301.1:0-6460 GCA_964529985.1 uncultured Planctomycetia bacterium
CGCATAACACCGCTTGAAGGAGTTTCGCTTCTTCCTGTTTTCCAAGGTAAGAAACTCCCGCCGCGTGCGATCTACTGGGAACATGAGGCCAATTGTGCGATTCGGATCGGGAAATGGAAACTCGTGCGAAAGGGCAACATGCGAACAGGCGAAACTCGTCCTTGGGAACTTTACGACATGGAAAAGGATAGGGCGGAGCTTCATGACCTCGCGGCGAAGTTTCCGGAGAGGGTTAAGGCAATGGCGCAGAAGTGGGAAGCATGGGCGCAGAGGGCTCATGTGAAACCTTGGCCGTGGGGAAGGCGGGCAAAGGCCAAGCGCCGGCGCCCTGGAAAGACTCGGACCCGCTGAACACTCCGCTTTTTCAAAACAGACGAACCATGAAACCAAGAAAATCCGCATTTTTTGCTGCTGTCGTTCTTTCAGCCCTTAACTTCGGAGCCGTACCACTTGCAAGGCCGCAGGACCGCCCGGTTGTTTTCTTAACGCCGCAGGAAGTTGAAGCGGTCCGCAGGCGTATTGATTCTGAGCCGTGGGCGCGCAGGATCTTCGTCAAGTACCGCGAGCTTGCCGACCGTTGGCTTGCAAACCCCCGGCCCATTCCCCACGGCCTGAGCGGCTGGTATCACAACTACTTCTGCCCTGAGCACGCGGTGCGGCTTATATATGACCCCGACAGTCCGCATGCCCACCGCTGCCCGGTTGACGGAAAAATCTGGCGAGGCGCGCGCTACGATGCCTACTGGGTTACAGCGGCCCATCATTTCAACCTTCAGAGCCTCTTTGCGTGCGCTTTTTCCTACGCTGTTACGGGTCGCAAGAAATACGCCGAGGCCGCTGCGCGTGTCCTCCTTGCCTATGCCCGATTCTTCCCGACGACCGAACCTCACGGCGAATGGGCCGGCAAAGGCCGGATTACGGCCCAATCCCTTGATGAAGCCGTTCTGATCCTCACGCCGCTTAAGGCCTATGAACTTATTTATGCAAGCGGAGTCTTGCAGCCCGAGCAAAAGCGCTTGATTGAAGAAACGTGGTTCCGCCCCACGGCTCATTTTCTCCTGCGCCAGACAAGCGTTATTCACAATATTCACTGCTGGCATAATGCAGCTATCGGGAGCATAGGATTCCTGCTCGCAGACAAGAAGCTGATCGATTTCGCGGTCAACAACCCGCAGTCCGGCTTTTACGCTCAAGTGCGTAAAGGCGTACGCGAGGAAGGCTTCTGGTTCGAGGGATCGACCGGATACCATTTTTACACGCTTTCCGCGCTTGAAAACTTGGTGCTTGCGGCACAACGAAACGGGGTTGATCTCTTGCGCAACGCACCTAAGTTCAAGCGCACGTATGAGGCTCCTATTGAGCTTGCCGATCCTCAGCTTGTAATTCACGCAACAAACGACGGAGGCGCAACACGTCTTACCGATCAGGCTCACCATTATGAACTTGCCTGCTCTTGGTTCCCCTCCGAGCGGAATTTCCGGCAGGTGCTTGCGCTTGCATACCGTGGCGATCCGGACGACCGGAGGAGCTTGGAGGCCCTTCTCTACGGCCCGGAAACCTTTCCCCGGCCCCCTGAGCCGGTACACAACCGTAGCAAGCTGTTTCCTTCCTCAGGTTTTGCGGTTTTACGCGGGCAGCTCGGCGGGAAACCCGCGTACCTGCTCCTTGACTTCGGTGAACACGGCGGAGGTCACGGGCACCCTGACAAGCTCAATATCATCGTTTCCGGCCTTGGCCGCACGCTGGCTCCCGATCTGGGCACCTCCGGTTACGGGATTCCTCTTAACAAGTCGTGGTACCGCCGAAGCATAAGTCACAATGTGGTGGTTGTGGACATGCACTCTCAGAAGCCTACAAAAGGAGAGTGCATCTCTTTCAAAGGCTCTGGTCCCGTCCAATGGGTTACAGCAAGTTGCAAAACCGCTTATCCAGGGGTTTCTTGGACGCGAAGCGTTTGCTTCGCAGCAGGGAGGATACTGCTCCTTGACAGACTTTTTTCTAAATCGAAGCATACATTCGATTGGGTTTATCACAACTATGGGAAAGAAAAAATCCTGCAGCCTGAGTCCTCGGCTTTCGCTCCGTTTGATTTGCCTGGGCGCAACGGCTACCAACACCTTCAGGAAGCCCTGTCGGCCGTCACTGACAAATCCGTTGCAGTGCGCTTTGACCTTGAGAAGAGCGGATCTGTGTTCCTCCGTGCGGCGGGTGCTCCGGATACGCGTGTCATCGTCGGCCGCGGCCCGGGGAATCCGGCGACCGAAAAGCTCCCTGCCTTGATTCTCAGGCGCCGGGGAAAGGAGGCATACTACGGCTTGTGCATCGAGCTTCTGCCCCCAGGAAAAGAGCCTCAGGTCAGGGAGATCCGCCTGAAAAACGAAGGAGCCGCTGTGTTACTTGAGCTGAATACCGGCCGGGGCGCACAGGTCTACGAATTCGGGCTGGACGGCGCGGTGAGCCGCATGCGGTAAGCCCCGCCGTACCTTTCTGGGGCAAGCGTGAAAGCACCGGCAACAGCGCCCGCGGCTTCAGCGCTCACTTTCTGAGAGAAAGGATCTTCTCATAAACGGAAATGTAGTCCGATACCATGCGCTCCGCGCTGAAGCGCTCCTCGACCCACCTCCTGCATGCTGCGCGGTCAAGTTCTTTCACCTCAGGCATTACAGAGACCGCTTCTTCCACCGAACCAACCAGAAAACCCGTTTTACCGTCAAGTATTATCTCCCTCATGCTGCCCTTCGGGAAGGCGACCACAGGTGTGCCGCAGGCCATTGACTCCACAACCGACAACCCGAAAGGCTCGTTGAAATTGATGGGATGAAGCAACGCGTAGGCGTTCCCCAAAAGCTCATCGCGCAGTTCAGGGCCCGCGCTCCCTACGTACTCAATATCCCCTCCCAGATACGGCGCGACGTTCTCTTCATAATAGGTTTGATCCTGGATTATGCCTGCTATTTTCAACGGCATACCGGCACGCCGCGCTATTTCGATCGCCTCCCTTGTACCCTTGTCGTGGTGGATCCTGCCGAAGAAAAGCAGGTAAGAGCCCGGTTCGCTCCTGAAGGTGAAGCGCGACAGATCGATCCCATGGTAAACGGTTGCTATATAGGTAAGCTCAGGACTTCTGTCGGCATCGCTTATCGAAACATAGTACACCTTGCCGTTGTACTTGCGGTAAACGGGGAGGATCTTGGGAGAAGAGAATCCGTGGATCGTGGTCAAGAGGGGCGTCTTTGTCATTGCACTGTAGGTAAGCGGCAGGAAATCAAAATGATTGTGAATGATATCGAATCTGTCGCCCTGCTCGAAACATTCTGAGATATGCAGGCACTCCCATACTTTTGGATCCAGCTCCGGATCTTCTTCGTAACCCCGCGGGCAAACGCCTACAAGTTCGGCCTTTGTGATCGAATCTTTCGTTGCGAAAAGCGTGACAGCCAAGCCGCGCGCTACGAGTCCTTCCGTGATCGTTGAGACAACGCTTTCCCACGGACCGTAGTGCCGCGGGGGCGTCCGCCAAGCTATGGGAGCGAGCATTGCGATACGCATGGCGCGATCCTTTATCTCGTCAGTGCATCGACACCGGTGCAGACGTGCGGGAGCCCGCCGAATCTCCGTTCCCTGCGCCTATAAGCAGCAACGGCCTCTCTGAAGTGCGCCGCTGTAAAATCAGGCCAAAACACAGGAGTAGCATAAAACTCGGCATAAGCAGCTTGCCAGAGCAAAAAGTTGCTGAGCCGCATCTCGCCCGCCGTACGGATCACCAGATCAAGCGGCGGCATGTCGGGTTGGTATAAAAATCGCTGCAACACTTCTTCGGTGACTTGGTCAGGGTCTGTCCGGCCTTCTGCGACCTCCCGCGCGATTTTTCTGCATGCGTCAACCAACTCAGCCCTTCCCCCGTAGTTCACGGCCAGGCACAGTGTAAGTTTCTCTCCGAATCTCGTCGCAGCCTCGGCGCGCGCAAGGGCCCGCCTGAGCGAGCGCGGAAGTTCCCATGTGCGGCCGATCGTACGCAATCGGATTCCATGCTCAACGAGCCTCCCCGTCTGGCTTTTCAAGAAGCGCCTGAAAAGGTTCATCAGAGCCCGCACCTCATCGCGCGGGCGCTTCCAGTTTTCAGAGGAAAACGCAAAAAGAGTAAGCTGTCGCACCCCGAGCTCAACAGCAGCTTCAACAACCCGTTCAACCGCTTCGGCCCCGCAACGGTGGCCGTAAACCCGCGGTCTGCCCCTGCGAAGAGCCCACCTGCCGTTGCCGTCCATAATTATCCCCACGTGACGGGGAACGGGATTGATGAAACCCTCCTCCAGACTCACTTGCTCTTCCTCCGCACTGCTGCAACGCAAAGGTTCGCATTCAGAGGCCGAGCGACCGGCGGCACCGGCCTCCTTCTCCGCTCCGGGTTGAAAAAGATTCTTCCAGCTCACCGCTTTCTCTTTCTGCTTTTGTGAGGAGCGACAATGCGCTCCAGGTAGTCGACGTACGCACGAAACGCAGCTTCCCCGCGCTCTGTAAGCCTCATGGTCGTGCGCGGCTTGCGGCCTACGAATTCCTTTATGACTTCAATGTATCCTGCCTGCTCCAAAGTGCGGGCATGCACACTCAGATTCCCGTCGCTCATGCCGAGTGTTTCCTTAAGTTCTGTGAAGGTCATACTGCCGCGTGCGGCAAGACTGGCCATAATGCCCAGCCGCGCCCGTTCGTGAATCACCTTATTGAGGCCTTCCGGCGGCGGGATATCCGCCATGGCTCATTCTCCGAATCGACTGCGGGCGTAAAGCCCGTACGCTATATGAGCGACACCGAAAGTAAGCCCCACAAGGAGCAAGGAGTAAGCCGGCGCGAGAAGCAACGCAGCGACTCCTCCTCCCACGAATACAAGGCCTAAAGCGCCGGGGTTGTGGACCGAAAGCAAGCCGGTGGTCCATACGGCGCTTCCGTAAAGCAGCATCCACACCCCGGGAATAAGCCCCCACAGGTTGTGAAAGGCAAGGGCCAGGCTCACAGCAAGCGCGGCGACCACTGCAGGCCCCATGACTCTGGCCGCAAGCTGCCCGAGGCGATACCAGGGATTCTTTCCCCGCCGGCGGGCACGTCTTGCTACCAGAACCAAGTCCAGGACCACCCCAAGGAGGCCGATACCCACCCAAAGAGCTATCACGGAAGCTCTGATACCCTTGGAGGCCTGCCCCAACTGAGCGAAATCAAACGAATGCAGAATGGTGTAAGTCAGTACACAGCCCCCGAGCGAGAGAAGCCCGCCGCCTGCGGCAGCAGCTCCCGGAAGAACCGTAAGCTCGGTGGCGCTCTCCATTATCCTGCGTATTGTGACAAGCTGCTCAACAGCTTCCTTCGGATCCATAAGCGTCCTCCGGTGTTCGGAAAAAGGTGATACACCGAGAAGGGCGGCCTGCATTTACTTTGCAACGCAAAGTACTTTAGCAGAAAGAACCTCAGTCGTCAAGCGGCCCTCCGCAGCCCTGTCCGTTTGCTTCGGCGCTGTTGCATTGTTGCTTTCGGGCGGCTGTGTGCAACAAATGGTTCGATTGGACTGAAGTTCTAACTCCGTACCGACCAAGGACTTGCGAATTCCAAGCGCTTTCGGCCCGACTTTTGCTCTATGTCTATCGAACAACTTGCCGCCTCAGAGCTCCATGGCCGTAGGACACCGGAGAAGCGAAAACAAGAGGACGGACACATGACGGTTGAAAGAGCTTTAAGATTGATCGCCGGATTCTTTATCATCCTGAGCGTGATCCTCGGCCGGGCCCACCACCCGGCCTGGCTGTATTTCACAGCATTTGTGGGCCTGAACCTGCTCCAATCCGGGTTCACCGATTGGTGTCCCATGGTTTGGATCCTCGAGCGTTTCGGCCTCAAGAGGTGCTGAGAGCGCTGGGGCTTCGCGCAGGCAACCGCCTCTCCTCCTTGTTACCGGCCGGCCTGCCGGCGTACGATAAGATTCCGGAAGACGCCCCTTCTCTTTGATCAAGGAGGAAACAGCATGCCGAAGCAAATAGCTCGAAGAGATTTCTTGACGCGGACTGCTTTTTCCGGAATCACCTTCTCGCTCGCCGGCTCCGCGCTTGCAGGCCGCGGCCCTGCTCCCAGCGACAAACTCAACGTGGCTTTTATCGGAGTGGGAGGGCGGGGCCGCGCCAATGTGGATGCCGTGGCCCGCAACGGCGAGAACGTGGTAGCCCTTTGCGACGTGGATGACGAGCGCGCGGCGCCCACCTACAAGAAGTATCCGTGGGCGAAAAAGTATCACGACTACAGGGTAATGTTCGATGAACTCAGGCGCACGATCGATGCGGTCGTCGTAAGTACTCCTGATCACTCGCATGCCGGTCCCGCTGTCATGGCGATGCGCTTGGGGAAACATTGCTATTGCGAAAAACCCCTCAGCCATTGCATTTACGAAGGCCGCGTTATGGCCGAGCTTGCCCGCAAGAAA
>CAZGYL010000302.1:0-6446 GCA_964529985.1 uncultured Planctomycetia bacterium
TTAGACGTGTTGACCTTATCACCGAGGCGCTCGTGCGGCCGGCGTAACGTCATGCTCTCCACTTCCCAAATATAGCCATGAATAACCACACCGTCGGGGATAAGGGGACTTGCGCGCAGCAACTCCACCTGTTTGAGGCACACATCGTCGACTAAGGTAAACATCTTGATCCACTTTACGAAAGCCCCGGGTTCGAGTTTAAGCTCGGGCAAAGAGGGGTCGAGCTGGACGGCGTCCACATCAATACCTTTTTGTCTCAGCGCCTCGGCAAGGTATTCTCCGGTTGCGCTCATCATGCCGCATTCGGTGTGGTTGAGAACGATGATCTCGCGGGTGCCGAAAAACTGAGTGGTGAGCATGGCTGACCGGATCGCGTCATCGGTCACAAGCCCCCCTGCATTGCGGAATATGTGTGCGTCTCCTTCTCTTATTCCCAGGGCCCGGTTGACGGGGATACGTTCGTCTATGCAGGTAAGAACCCAAAGTCTGCGGTTGTTCGGGATCCCCCGCTGCCGCCTGAGCGCCCAAGCCTCACGCTCAGCAAGCTCCTGCTCTATCTGCCTGTACAACATGAGTTTCCTCCTTTCTGAACGCCTGCACTTACAACAACAAAAAGCTCTCCCTTTCCCCGCAGAGGGCGGGAAGAGCAATGTCCGCTTAGCTCATCATACTCTATAGATTTAGTGCCGCAATCCCCGGTTAAACCGACCGCAAATACCCTGGCCAGGAATCTGGCAGAGCTCAGCGGCAGGGGATCCAAGTGATCCAGCGGGAATCTGCAGATCGTGTAGCTCTGAGGAAAAACGGGATTAATGTGACCTCTCGGACGGCCTGAGGGCAGGCGGGCGGAGCCGGGAAATAAGGTTCTTCGGGCGGCACGAAGACACGACGCCTCCCGGCTTTAATTTTCAGGCAAGGCAGCCCCCTGATCCGGCGGCCCGCAAGCTCGACTGCGCTTTGCGGATCGGAGGGGTCAAGAAGCACTACCAGGTCTTCAAGCCCGATCCCTCCGGCGTCCTGCTTCTCCAAGCAGTAAACAAGCGGGCCCCAGCGAAAGGCGACCTGCCCGCGGTTTGACTTTATCTCAGGACGGCTTGCAAGCACAACCGGTCTTATGGGCAATGAAAGCTTAAGCCTGTCGCCCGAACTCCAGGTGCGCCGCACTGTGAGATACCGCCCTCCTCCTCCCTTCCTCACCGATCCGTCCGGCAACTCCAGCACCGCCTCTTTGCACCACCAAGGCACACGGAAAGAAAGTTCGAAATCTGCTGGTCGTGAAAGAAGAATCGTAAGCCCCACATTGCCTTCCGCCGGATACAGGGTGCTGAGTTTCAGCAGGATCCGCGTTCCGTTCTCAAAAGTATGCCGGGCCTCCGCTTTGGTGTAGAGGTTGACCGACAGGCCGTTCTTACGCACGCTGAAGATATACTCCGGCAACTGCGCGAAGAATCTCCATGCATTAGGAAAGCAGCAGGCGGTTGAATGAATACGCGGAAGGCGCGTCCTTTGCACGGGATTCCCGCCGTGATCCGTAACACCTGTCAAGTCGCCCACCCGCTTTAGAGGATTATAGTAAAAAATGGCCAGGTGATCAGGTGAAAGGGCCCCGAGATAATGGTTGTACAAGATGCGCTCAATGACATCGTAACACCTGCTTTCGCCCGTTATGCCGTGCATGCGCCAGGAATAGAACATAAGGGCCACCGAGGCGCAGGTCTCAGCAATATCTCTGCTCTTGCTCTCAGGAATCGTCTGAGGGAGATCGTACGGCTCAACCGGAATGCGCTCCCCTTTACCTATTCCCCCTGTCACGTACATGCGCGTGCGTACGAGCTCAGACCAAAGTTCCGGCAGGAACCGGTAGAACTCCTCAAGTCCGGTTTCAAGATAAAGCTCGGCCCGGCCGGCCATGAGATAGCAAAACCTAACAGCATGCGTCGCTCCGCCTCCGGCGCAGACTTCGGCCACCTCGGGCCCCAGCCGGTAAAGCCTTGCAACGGCCGAAGCAAAGTTCAGGTAACGCTTTTCTCCTGCTGCACGCGCAAGCCGAACCAATGCAAGTTCGACCTCAGGGTGCTCGCGCGTACCGACGGCTTTGAAGTAAGGATTCCCGCGTTCAAGCTCTTTGAGGTAGAAGTCCGCAAGCCGGCATGCCGCCTGCAGCAACTTGCGGCTCCCTGTGGCCCGGAAGTGTGCCACCGCAGCTTCAAAAAAATGACCGGCCACATACAGGTCGTGCCATACACGTTTGTCGAACGGTTCGGCAGGGCTGATTCCGGTCGAAAGATACCCATCGGGGCGCTGCAGCGAAACGATCATATCAACGTATCTGTCGATCCGGCTCCGGAGGCCTTTGAGCGAAGGATCGTAGGCAACTGCATAGCACGCACCTTCAAGCCATTTGTAAAAATCCGAATCCGTTGCAAGGCGTCTGCACTCAGGAGGCACAGGCTCCCCGCGGCTCAGAGCTTCAAACGCTCGTGGAATCGGACTTTTCAGCGCCGCAGGGATGCTCGATCGGTTGTTTGCATCGATGTGCCGCCCCAAGAACCCTCCCACCTTGACCCGGGTAAGACTCAAAGGGCGCCAAACCGCACGTTCATGCGGCCAGTTTCCCACAAAGGGCGCCTCTTCGGAGCCGCTTGTGGATAGAGCCCACAGGCACCACAACAACAGACAAACTTTCCGGCGCAGGTGGGTTGATCGGCTTCGGCCGGCCGCAGCGCGCATACTGTTCCTCCAGCACAAGCTTTAAGCACAAAGACCGCAAGGTATGTCCGCACTCAGCGCAAACAGGCCAAGTCAAACCATACCAGCTTCCACAGACCCTATCAACGGCTCTGCGGGCCGGCCGCTGGAACGCGGTTGAGGCCTAGAACCGGACCGATACTCCAAAGTCCAGAAACGTCTGGCGCACAAGAGACTTAAGGTCCGCAGCACCCCCTGCTGCAGTTTCCCTGATCTTACCCCTGAAAGCGTGCGTTGCGCCCACAAGCAGCGTCACATGCTCATTCAAGTCCAGGGACACTCCGGCACCGATATGATGCTGCAGTACGGCCGGAAGCCCTATAACACGGAGATACTCATACTTCAAAGTGCTCATCGGCCGGCTTTGGACGAATGAGGTGCCGTTGGGATTCCACCCATCGTGATCATTCAGAACTTCCGTCCCGTAGCTGTAACCGACGCGCAACGCAATCCCTTTTACAGGCTTGATCTCCGCTCCAACGCCGATCACCCACTGGCTGTCCCAATCCATGTCGCGGTAACTTTCCGCATGCTCCCAATCAATCCACTTGCCGTCCACCTCGAGCACGAAACACTCATGCGGTTGAATCGCAACACCGAAGTGCACCTTCTGCGGAATATCAAGCCGCATCTTGTTGTCTACATTGTCGGCCGGTTGATCCAGTTCGGCCACCCTTTTATGCCTTATCTCATGCGGCGTCCGGTAGCTTGCACCGAAAGAGAAAATTCCCAGCTCGTAAACTGCACCGAACTGGCCGCCCACGCCCCAAGCGTGAGACTCCCCTTCCCCGATGTCGACACTCTGGTAATCGACCTGAAGCGCCGCACCGAGGGAGAGATTTCCGAAACGCAGTGAAGCTGCATTTATAAATTGCAACAAGCCGAGGTTCGTGGTTAAATCCAGCGGATCCTTATTTCGGTAATCGACTCCGAGTCCGGCGGTTCCGATCACACCCAGCCCGACGTGAAAGTTTTCCGACATCGGCACTACAAGCCCGATCGCCGGGATGGCCCAAGGTTGGGATTCACTCCAGCCGGAGAAATTCCCCGTCGGGGCGGTCACATCCGCATGCGCATCGACCCACAGAATACTTCCGGCCAGATCGAACTGCGTCTGCTTCAACTGGGAGATGGCCGCAGGGTTGTTGAAAAGCGTTCCCACCGCATCGCCCGCATGAGCCACGCCTACCCCACCCATGGATCGGGAGGTCGGTCCTGCTCCGATCACCTCGACCCCGTTTGTCGCCTTCAAGGGACAGGCAAGAAGAACGAGCAAGCACAATGTCTGAAAAACAACTACTTTTACTCGCATTACACATACCTCCTGCGAAAAGCAGAGTTCCGGACACTGAGTGCACCGCGGCGGCCCGGGACCACCCCTGGGCTTACGACCGGCGGTGGAAAGACCGAAACAACGGCACGTTCAGGCCGAAAGCGGGCGCAGAACGGCACTTGTCAACAGGCTTGCCACAGAAAGGCACTGTCTCCTCCCACAGCACCTCCCTGTGCATGGATGGGTTCCTCGTTTTTTCACAACCCCAGACGCGTTTTTCATGTTATCCGGACCGGGATTCGGAGGTCAAGAGCTCAAGCAGCAGGTTTTCTCGCCCCTCCCCCTTGCCGGACCGGGTCAAGAGACGTATTTTCTTCTGTACCATGAGGCCTGCGGAAGTTGTACGGAAACTTAGAAAGTTCCACGGAGCCGGTGGATTTTTCAACGGCCGGCAGGATCCTTTCCGCGTTCTTGTGGCAACGATCCTCTCCCAGCGCACCCGCGGCTCAAACACACGGGAAGCTGAGAAGCGTCTTTTCGCCTGTTTCTCCACTCCTGCTGAGGTCGCCCGAGCCCCCAGGCGCAAGATCGAACGGCTTATCCGCCCTGCAGGCTTCTACCGAGCCAAAGCGCGGCATATTCAGGAGACGGCCCGCGCGATTGTTGAACGCTTCGCAGGAAGGGTACCCCGTGACCTCCCGCGCTTGATGACTCTGCCGGGCGTGGGGCGAAAGACCGCAAACTGTGTTCTTGTATACGCTTTCGGAAAGGCCGCGATCCCGGTGGACGTTCATGTACACCGCGTGGCGAACCGCTTGGGGTGGGTTGAGACAAAAACCCCCGAGCAGACGGAGCAGGAACTCTGCAAGCTTCTTCCCCGCAGAATGTGGCTTCAAGTCAACGAACTCTTGGTGAGGCACGGTAGGACGATTTGCCTGCCGCGGCGCCCGCGCTGCAACCGGTGCCCTGTAGAGCGCTGGTGTGCAAAACGCCTGGAATCCTGAGGTGTGTCCCTGGGGAAGCGCCCCGGGCTCTCCTGTTTCAAGCTCGGTTAAGGTAGACTGTTCTTGCGGGTTGTGCCGAAAACAAAGGTAAAAGCAGGCTGAACGGTTCCGATAAGGGCCTTAATGCGCGAGGTGAAAAAATGATGACCGCCAAAAGGATCTCTCTTGCTGTCTGCGTGTTTGCAGGCCTACTTCGCTCCGCTTCGGGCCAAGAGTCCTTCCCGCTTACAGATGTTTTTGTAAGCGGCACAGAGGGATATCACACCTTCCGCATTCCTGCATTGCTTTGCACGCAACGCGGCACGTTGCTTGCCTTTTGCGAAGGGAGAAAGAGAAGCAGCAGCGATCACGGGGACATCGATTTGGTGCTGAAACGCAGCGAAGACGGTGGTAAGACTTGGAGCGGCCTCGTTCTTCTCTACGAGGAAGGAGGTAATGCGAACATAACCATTGGAAACCCTTGCGTGGTGCAAGACCAGGACACGGGCATAATATGGCTTGCTTTCTGCCGGAATAACGACCGGGTGTTTGTAACCTGGAGCTTGGATGACGGCCGCACCTGGTCCAAGCCGAAAGAGATAACGGGGTCGGTCAAGCCCCGCCGGTGGGGTTGGTACGCGACCGGGCCCGGGGTGGGGATTCAAGTCCTCAAGGGCAGGTATCGCGGAAGACTTATCATCCCTTGCGATCACAGAGAGAAGCACGACGGGAAATGGGCTAAATTCTCACACGTCTTTTTCAGCGATGATCACGGCCGCACTTGGAAGCTCGGCGGCAGCGTGGCTCCCCACACGGACGAGTGCCAGGTCGTCGAATGCCCGGGCGACAGGCTTCTTATAAACATGCGCAACTACTGGGGGGTAGAGGGCGGGAAGCCCCAGTGGGGCGGCATGCGTGCGGTTGCGGAGAGCACCGACGGAGGCGCTGTATGGACCGGACTTCGATTTGATTCCACACTTATAGAGCCGATATGCCAGGCAAGTATGATCCGTTTCAGTTTCCCTGAAGCGGGAACGCCGAGCAGGATTCTCTTTTCAAACCCCGCTTCCAAGAAAAGCCGGGATCATATGACAGTAAGGCTGAGTTACGACGAAGGTCGTACTTGGCCGCTCAGTCGTTGTATTTACCCCGGTTCGGCCGCTTACTCCTGCCTTACGGTGCTTAAAGATGGAAGAATCGGCCTTCTCTTTGAAAGGGACAACTACTCGAAGATCAGCTTCACTGCTTTTTCGCTTTCCGCCCTCGGTGAGAAACAAAGCCGACCGGCCGGCCCGCTGAGCCGCTCGAGAGGGCGCTCTGCAAGAAAATACCTCGTGCTTGACAGCAGGATCATTGCACGCAAGAGCGGCGTTGTGCTTCGCCCGGGCAAGATCAAAAAGCATCCGGCAAACCCGCTTTTCGGAGAAGACAAGCCCTGGGAA
>CAZGYL010000303.1:0-6440 GCA_964529985.1 uncultured Planctomycetia bacterium
CCCCAATCAGCCGGCCCGCACTCTATGCCGCCCTTCTGCAGCCTATTGCTCTTCGTGGGAAGAACTCGGCATGAGAAGGCAAACCAGGCTATCAATGCTTAAGGGCTTCAGGAGCGCAGGACTCCGAACTCTCTCCCCTACATCCGCCTCTGAGAGAAGCATGAGCCATTGCCTCAATGGCCTCAGGCTGTCTGGGGCCGGCTGATTGGGGATCGGAGACATCGTGCCAAAAGATCCCGCCAGGCGCCCCGAGTCCGGTTTTGGCGAAAAGCCAAAACCGGAAGGTAGTTATTGGACGAGGCACTATAACACGGGCGGGTCGGAATCAGGTATCATGGCAAACTCCGGGCTCCGGAGCCAAAGAGCCGAAAAAAGGCTTCTGTAAAAAAACTGGTGCAAGCGGCCAAAATGGGACGTCACTCAGGCTACTCTACACATGCTGGAAGGAAGAAAAATGCGCCTGATGTATAAGCTTCTCAAGGCAGACAACTTCGTGATTTTCGGAGCCGTTCTCTGCGCGGCGCTTATACCGGCGGCGCCTGTAGGGGCACTTACCCTTTACGTGGCCCCGGGCGGCAGCGACTCTTGGTCCGGCACCCTGCAGAGACCGAACCGCACGCATACCGACGGGCCTCTTGCAACCCTCCAGGGTGCTGTGCGGGCGCTGCGTGCTCACCGACCTCTTACCGAACCTGTCGAGGTGATTATCGCTCCGGGGACCTACTACGTCACGGAACCTTTGATCCTGGAACCACAAGACAGCGGCACCAGACAATATCCGATCACGTTCCGCGCTGCACCCGGCGGATCGGTTGTGGTTTCTGGCGGCCGGGAAATCAGAGGCTTCACTGTGGGCCCTGACGGTCTGTGGCGGGTTGAGATCCCGGAGGTTCGGAGCGGTGCTTGGTATTTCGAGCAGCTCTTTGTAAACGGCCGCCGAGCAGTACGCGCGAGAAGTCCGAATCGTTTTTATTACTACATGTTGGGTGTAAAGGAAGAAACCCTACCTGCAGGAGGAAGAAGCCCAAAACGGGCTCGGCAGATAATCCGCGTTCGGCGACGGGACATAGCACCGCTTGCACATCTTGCTGCAGGGGAGCTCCGTGACGTTCTTCTTGTCGCTTACCACAAGTGGGACATCACCAGACGGTTCATCGAAAAGATCGATCCGGGGAAAGGCACGTTAACTTCCACCGGCCGAGCCATGAAACCGTGGAACCCTCTTCGACGGGGAACCCGCTACCACCTGGAGAACTTCAAGGCCGCCCTGGATGCCCCCGGAGAATGGTTCCTGTCGCGCAAGGGCACGTTGTACTACCTGCCTCGCCCGGGAGAACGGCCCGAGAATGCAAAGGTGATCGCGCCGGTTGCCGAACGGTTTGTCGTTGCGCGTGGAGATCCCGGCACCGGGCGTTTCGTTGAGCATATCCGGTTTAAAGGCATCACCTTCCGCTACGCTGCATACCGCACGCCGCCCCAAGGTTTTGAACCCAGCCAAGCAGCTTCGCCGATCGATGCGGTGATTATGGCCGATGGGGCTCGAGACCTGACTTTCGAAGCTTGCCGGATCGAACACGTCGGGCGCTACGCTGTTTGGTTTCGCAAAGGTTGCTCTCACTGCGTCGTGCGGCGCTGCCTGTTTGAGGATCTCGGCGCCGGCGGAGTGCGTATGGGTGAAGTTCGAATTCCTCCGACCCCGCTGGAGCGGACTCATCACAATATCCTTGACAATACAATCATTCGTTTCGGCGGACGCATTTTCCCGTGTGCGGTAGGAGTCTGGATCGGGCAAAGCGGCGACAACCAGGTGACGCACAATGACATCGGGGGGTTCTTCTACACGGGCGTTTCGGTCGGCTGGCGGTGGGGCTACGGGAAAAGCTTGGCCAAGCGGAACCTGATCGAATTCAACCACATTCACCACATAGGCTACGCCGTGCTCAGCGACATGGGCGGGGTGTACTGCCTGGGGCCTTCCGAGGGGACCTCGGTGAGCAACAACGTGATCCACGACGTCTATTCCTATTCCTACGGCGGCTGGGGACTTTACACTGATGAAGGCTCAACCGGTATCCGCATGGAAAACAACCTGGTGTACTCAACCAAAACCGGAGGGTTTCACCAGCATTACGGTAAAGAAAATGTCCTGCGAAACAACATCTTCGCGTTCAGCAGCCAACATCAGCTCCAGGTAACCAGAGTCGAACCCCACCGCTCCTTTACCTTCGAGCGTAACATTGTTTATTGGGAAAAAGGCCCCCTTCTTGCCGGGCCGTGGACCAAGGTCAACGTGAATATGGATTACAACTTGTATTTCCGCGCCGACGGCAAGTCCTTCGATTTCGCGGGTATGAGCTTTCAGAAGTGGCAGGCCTTGGGCCGCGACCGCCATTCGATTATCGCCGATCCGCGGTTCACCGCCCCGGCGCAGTTCGACTTTCACCTCAGGCGCGATTCCCCGGCGCTGAAACTGGGGTTCAAGCCTTTCGATTATACGAAGGCCGGGGTTTACGGCGATCCGGCATGGATCAAGGAGGCGGAAACCGCTCGATTCCCCAAATTGCGTCTGCCTCCGAAGCCTTCACTCGAAAATTGAAGACGGAAGCAAACCGGCTCGCCGACGAGGTACAGATTACGTCGCTTGCAGGCTCCTCGTCCGCGCAGGAAATATTCCCGGATTCCTATGCGAAAACCTTCTCGCCGTTCCTAAAGGTTCCACGGGTCGCGAGCAGGACGCGACCGCAAGCCGTTTGCCTCATCATCGTCGATGAATTTCTCTTTTACAGGGTCGAGCTCAAGGGGACGATTCAGGAGCCAAGCCAAGGCAGCTGCGTGGCAAGCGATATGCGACTTCCGCATAACGTGCTGATTAGCGACCGGCAATTTGCGGGAATACACGCAGTCAAAAAAATTCCGTGCATGGGCAACTACATCAAGTCCGACGGTCTTCTTATAATTCCCGATCTCACTTCTGAGTGACTCGGGCTTAACTACAATCTCGCCGCTGTCACCCGTCTCAACCCAGCCTTCGTCGCCGACAAAGCGCACGGGACAGGTTCCCAGCTCCTGCACCCAGCCAGGACGTTTCCCAAAGGGCGTCTTGAGGAAATCGATCACCAGTTTCACGCCGTTCTTGTAGTACGCGATCACGTTCTTCTTCGAAGGTTCATAGCGTATAGGCATGGTGCCGTCCGCCTTGTTGGCCCACTGGCAAAGGTCCACGGTGTGGGCTCCCCAGTCAAGAAGGGTTGCGCCGGAATCGAAGTCCCAGTAACCCCGCCACCCGCCCTGCACATACCGCTTGTTGTAGGGGCGCCAGGGAGCCGGTCCCAACCAAAGATTCCAGTCGACCTCGTCTTTGGGCGGCGTGGGCTCTCCCGGCAGCCACTGCGTTTCGACTCTCGGTGTGTAGACCGACGCGTAAAGTGTATGGATCTTGCCGAGTTTGCCGCTGTGTGCAAGCTGTACCGCCCACTGGAAGTTTGGGATGCTCCGGCGCTGGGTGCCGGCCTGGAAAACCCGCCGGGTGCGCGTGAACGTGTCTGCAAGTTGCTGGCAGTAGGCTATGGTCAAACCGCAAGGCTTCTCGCTGTAGACATCCTTACCCGCCTCAGCAGCCATCATGGAAGCTAGTGCATGCCAGCGGTCACCGGTGGCTATCAGCACGGCGTCTATGTCATCGCGCGCAAGCATTTCCCGAAAATCTCGGTACACCGCACAGTCCTTGTTCCCGTAGTGCCTGTCAATTAAAGCCTTGCCGGCATTACGGCGGCTGGCCTGGACTTCAGCAATTGCGACACATTGCACATCGGAGAGTCTCATCATGCACCGCAGGTCGTAAGTGCAGCGCGGCCCCATGCCGATAACACCAAGAGTAATCCTGTCTCCTGGTGCGGTCCTTGCAGCAATCGCGCTACCGGAGATAAAGGTCGGGAAAGAAACCGCCGTGGCGGACGCAGCTGCGGTACGGAGGAAATTACGGCGTGTGACAGCGCTACGTTTCTTCATGGCTTATGCTCCTTATCGCTCTCAGGCTCCGAACTATGAGCCTCTGACATAGATCCGGGTCTTGTCAAGGGGCTGAAACGGGTCCGCGCAAAATCGTGCTCGGCACAGATCCGTCGGTCACCGATTCTACACTTGCGGCAGAGGGCTGCGGATACGATTCTTCGATAAAAGCGCCGGCGGGAGTTGATTCCAGCAATCACCCGCCTGCCGCTGCTTTTTAAGCAGGCGCAGCCGCTTGACCTCTTAGGGCTTGATTTTCTGGTAAAGAGCAGGAAGGCGGTCACGCATCGCTTCAGCCCCCTTCGCCATTTCTTCGGCAAGGGGCTTTAAAGGAATCAAATCCATCACCTCACCGGGTTTAAGCCCACTTTCAAAGAGAGCGCGGACCGCACCTTCAAGGGTAAGTGCGATGGCGTCCTCGGCTTCCTTCGGAGACAGACCTATCGAGGTTGCTACCTCCTTGAGCGCCTGGATCTGAGGCCAAAAGTACGTCGGTCCCATAGCCGACACGATCGCGTACGCCTCAAGCTTCTCTTCGGAGACCTCGGGAGCCTTGCCCCAAGGCCGCACTGCCGAACGAAGCAGCTCGCGCTGAGAATCCGGAAGTCCGGGCCCGAACGTAATGGGGTTGTACCCCGCGCCGATAAATGAGGCAACGTTGGGGATCATGCGTGCCAAGCGGCTCGTTCCAAGCACAGAGGCCAGCTTGGCTATCGTCACCTTCGGAGCAAGGGAGAGAACGATCGTTTCCGGTCCCACAGTTCCTGCAAGATCATCTACAGCTTCGAGTAAAGCCGGCGGATGGAGTGCAAGAACCAAGAGTTCCGTTCTGGCGACTTCAGCAGCAGAAGCTTCGTGTATCGGCGCACAGAGCGTCTTGAGCTTCTCCAACGCCGACCTGTCCGGCTCCGCGACAAGGAGGCGGTCTGGGAGCTTGTCCGCTCTGGCCCAGCCGCCGACCAAACACCGGACGATCCTACCACCGCCCAAGAACCCTACGCTGCTCAGGCTCTTCACGCTTGCACCTCCTTCCGTGCCTTTGGCTGTCCCGGTCAACTCTGGCCTATTTGGCCATATTGCCAATATCTTCCAGTCTCGTTCGCTCGTCAAGGCACAAAGGCTTCCGGAAGAAAACGAACAGGATTCCGGCGAATGTTACCCTTATCGGCAGCGATCAGGTAGGGCAAATTCGGCGCAGTCGCTTTCATACGGGGCTCAGGAGCTCCGGCAGGTTACCGAGCACTGAGGAACGGATTCCTGCAAGGCTTCTCCACTTTGTGCTTCACAGGCCAAGAAGCCCTATCGGGGGAGCGGTAAAGACCCATCTTTTCGATCGGCAGGCGACGGAAACCGATCTTAAACGCCGGAGAATCCTTTCTCAGACGATAGTCGCCTTTCTCGGGATTCACCAAGCCGACCTCCACACTCACCAGATTCTTCTCCATGCGAAGGAACGGGCGGGCCTTCTTTTCGATTTCCTCCCATCTTCCTCCGACGCAGATATTGCGCGCGATCAAATTACCCGCAGGCGCCCAAGGGTTGTTCTTCAGAATGTCTGCAAGTCCCGGATAACGAGTCGAGTAGGGCGGCTTCATAAAAGGAATACCGCGGTGAAGCCCCCGCTCCCGGGCCTCTTTAACCCACTGGTCGGTGTGTCCTTTGGCCCAACCCATAGCGCGCGCATCCACATGAAGAGCCGGATCACAATCCACAAAAAGGTTGTTGACAACGACGTTGTCCCGACCGCCGCCTATAAAGGCCGCACGTGTAACCCGTACAAAAAGGTTTCCTTCGATCCTGGTACCGCAGTACATATCGTCAAGGTAAACTCCCACGCAGCGTCCGCCCCTGAATCCGCCGATGGCGTGCAGGTAGTTGTACCTTATCACGGTCCCGCGCATCGTCCAATTACGCCCGCTGTATATTGCACCTGCGTCGTTGGAAAGCAAGCATACGCTGTGGATTTCGTTATACTCGATCACGTGATCGTTGCCGCTGAAAGCAACGGCCTGGTGAGGCGCCGAATGAATAAGGTTGTGGGAGACTACGTTGCCCACACCGCCTATTGAAATGCCGGCGCTGTACATCCATTTCCAGCGCCCGTACCCGTATATATGATTGTTCTCGGCCGTGTGGCGTGCAGGTTGCAAAGTCCTGCGATTTCCGCCGCGGAGCGAAACACCTCCGTACCCCAAATTGTATATGTCGCAGCCTACCACGCGGTTCTTGCGACCTGAGGAGATGGCTATCCCTCCACCCCCGCAGTTTCGAATCACACAGGCCGAAAGCGTAACGTCCGAGCATTCATCAAGTACAACTCCGGTGCCTTGCGCTCCTTCAAAAACAAGACCGCGGAAAACAAGGTGCGAAGCCTTTTCGACACGCAAAATCCCCTGGGCGACCGAAACAGCGACATTCCCTCTTGTAACAGG
>CAZGYL010000304.1:0-6408 GCA_964529985.1 uncultured Planctomycetia bacterium
GCCCGCGTGAGGGAGTTTCAGGGTTACGCGGAGCGAGTCCGGGGAGCGGAACGGCACAACGCCCGGGCCTTGAAGCGGGCGCTCGTCGACGCCCGATCGACGCGGCAAAATGCTTCCGTCGCACACAAAAGCGCACAGGCCATGCTTTTCCAATAAAGCTCGAGCGGTATCAGCGTCTTCGCTTACCTCAATGTGGCGGGTGAGTTCTTCAGCGTTGAGGTTTCGATACATAAGCGATTGCCGGACGATCCGGGGCAGATCAACGCAAAGCATATCCTGCGCTTGGCGGCCCAGAACCCGCCTGCCACGCGCCGGAAGACCGACCAAAAAGCGTGCTTCGACGAATTGTGCGGTTACGATCACCGAAGAGCGCTCCAGTATTTCCTGCCCGGGCATATCCATGCTTACAAGACCGCTCTTCCCGCTTCCCCGGCGTTCCGAAGCACGGCGTGCCTCGGTTGAGAACCTGCGGGCCAGATAATCCCTGAGGGCGATTTGACGGCTGCGGTTGGAGTATGTTTCCGCAGGAAAAGCGGCCCGGGACGCAGGCACCCTTGCGCGCATTCTGCTTGGAGCTGCAAAAGGGTCGCCCTGAACATGGTCAATGAAAAGCGTGAATTCCGGGAAGTCATACCTGCCGCGCAGTTCCTTGTAAGCGGGATATCCGCGGCCGTCGATGCGCTGGAGCAATGAACGGAGCTCAGACAAATTCATTGGTCGGCGTCCGGATTTTCACGCGCTGCGGCTTACCGGGTTTCAAGTATCGCTTGAGGTTTTTCACGGAGCAAAAAGTCTATATTAGGCACCGCCAATTGGGAAGAGTTGGGGGCGCTGGGGATAGGGACGCCGCGCAGGATTTTTCGGGCTTAAGCACCGTGCTCGGAGCGGCTTCGGCGCCTTTACCTGGAAGTCTCTTCAGCAGGAGGAGAACCGACCCGTGCAAGAATCACCACCGCCTGACCGCCCGAGGTATGCCAGCATTTGGGGCAGTTCACGTACCAGTAGTATATTTCTCCGGGCGTGACACCCAACTCCCGTTTAAGCCGCGTGACCAGACGTCTGCGTGTCACTCCCAAGCGTACGGCCGATCCGCGGTGAACCGCGGTCCGGTACAGCCCCGTAAGCAGCAGGCGGTCCGGGAATCCGGCCTCCTCGTTGATTGCAAGAAGGATCCGGCCGCGGAACAGCCCGCCTTCCTGCTCAAGCACCATGGCAGGCGCTGCGAGTTTCAACCTCAGGGCCGCAGCGCGCGCATAAATGGCGACGATTTCTTCGCGCAGTGCGATCGGGATCCACAAGAAACGGGGAATGGTGCGTACCAGGAAAGGCTTGAGGCGGAATACGAGGGTATTGTCCCTCCAGTCTTCAAGATTGACGTCCGGACAAGGACAGGTTTTCTTCTTGGGATTTTGCGGTGAAAGAACGCTGCCTTCCATGACCATAGAGTTCCACGTCGGCGCTCTATGGTAAGGTTTTCATATAACGCGGTCAAGGCTTTCACCGGCATGGAGGCCCGCCGGCCCAGCGCGCCGGCTCGAATTACGTTGACATGGCTGCGGCCGTTGATACCATGGAAGGTTTTTCCCGGGCAGCCAGTGAGGTATCGTGAGCGATCGGGCAACCATAGCTGTCATTGACTTCGGCGGGCAATACGCCCACCTGATTACAAAGCAGCTGCGCCACCTCGGCACTTACACCGTCATTCTGCCCCCGGACATAGAGGAATCCGAGCTTGCCGGCCTGAAAGGATTGGTTCTTTCAGGAGGCCCTGCAAGCGTAACCGCACCGGAAGCCCCTCCTTACAACCCCGCAATTCTGAAGCAGCCCATACCCACGCTCGGGCTCTGTTACGGCCACCAGCTCATGGCTCATGCACTGGGAGGCCGCGTGGGATCCGCGGGCAAAGGGGAATACGGCATAGCCTACCTTGAGATCCTGCGGGATTGCCGCTTGTTCGAAGGGTTGGGCAGGCGCGAGCAGGTCTGGATGAGCCACGGTGACAGTGTGCTTGAAGCTCCTCCGGGCTTTGAGGTCACCGCTCGAACCGAGGCCTGCCCGATAGCCGCCATGCAGGCACGGCAGGAGGCGTATTTCGGCCTCCAGTTCCACCCCGAAGTGAAGGACACGCCGTGCGGGAAGCGTATTTTCGAAAACTTCCTGAAGCTGTGCGGCGCGCCCCGTGATTGGTCAATGGAGCGCTTCCTGGCGTACATTGATCAGGAGATCCGCAGGCAGGTGGGAGACCGGAAAGTGCTTCTTTTCCTGAGCGGAGGGGTGGACTCCTCTGTGGCGTACGCTTTGCTCGTACGTGCCTTGGGACCCGAGCGCGTGCTCGGGCTTTACATTGATCACGGCTTCATGCGGGAGGGCGAAACAGAGCAAGTCCGCCGCACTTACGAGTCTCTGGGCTGGTCCGTGAGGTTTGTGGATGCCTCGGAGGAGTTTCTTGCAGCGACCCGGAACCTCACCGACCCCCAGGCAAAAAGGGAAGCGATCGGCAAGCAGTTCATCCGCACGCGGAGCAGGATTCTAAGAGAGCTTGATCTGCCCGCCGATCGCTGGATCCTGGGGCAAGGGACCCTCTATCCGGACATCATCGAAAGCGGCGGGACGCGTCATGCAGATACGATAAAAACCCACCACAACCGCATCCGTGGTATTGAAGACTTGATTGCCGCGGGACAGGTGGTGGAGCCCTTGCGCGATCTTTATAAGGATGAAGTCAGGCGGGTCGGAGAAGCGCTCGGACTGCCGGAATCCATTGTTTGGCGCCATCCATTCCCCGGTCCCGGGCTCGCCATCAACGTCATTTGCCATGGAGCGGGAGATCCCCCTCCGGCGGTCGAGGCTGAAGCGCAAATCCGTGATTTCTGCCGCGCGCGTGGTTACGACGCCTGGTTGCTGCCTGTCAGAAGTGTAGGCGTGCAGGGAGATCAGCGTACTTATGCGCCTCCGGTTGCAGTTTCCGGAGAACGCAACTGGGAGCGGCTTGAGGCCCTTTCCACCGAGCTGACAAACACCTTCCGCCAGGTTAACAGGGTCGTGCTTCTGCTTACGCCCCCGCCTCCGCCGCAGACCGTGCATGAAGCTTACCTCACGGTCGAGAGGTTGGACATAGTGCGGCGTGCTGACAAGATCATGCTCGAAGAGCTCGAGCGGGCGGGGCTCATGCGCACGGTTTTCCAACACCTGACAATCACGTTACCCTTGGGCCCGCCGGGCCGAGAGGCGATCGTGCTTCGGCCTGTTTTTTCAGAGGACGTTATGACCGCAAGGTTCGCAACGTTGCCGTGGGACCTTGTGGACCGAGTAAGCAGGAAGATCGCCGCTCTGCCCCAGGTGGTTGCAGTGCTGTACGACATTACCCACAAGCCGCCGGCGACTTTCGGCTGGGAGTGACGGACGTAAAGCTGTGGCGGGTTTTATCGCGGCGCTTGCCGGATTCTCTCTTGCTGCATGGATTGCCGTTGCGCTGAGGCCTTCAAGGCCTTATCTCCCTTTTTGGGAGAAAAGAGCCCCGGCAGCGCTTCCCGCTGATCCTCCTCTTGTTTCAATCGTAATTCCCGCACGCAACGAAGCTGTAACCGTGGGGCGTGTTGTTGAATCCCACTTGCGGTCCGATTATCCGAAAAAGGAGATAATCGTTGTTGATGACGGCAGCACGGACGGAACCGCGGAAGCCGCCCGGTCTTGCGCAAGCCGGTTTTCAAGCCCTTTGAACGTGCTTCAGGTCAAGCAAACACCCGAGGGCTGGAGCGGTAAAGTCTACGCAATGCACCGGGGAGTTGAAGCGGCCTCAGGCAGGTACATTCTTTTTACCGACGCCGATATCGTTTGGGATCCCGATCTGTTAAGTTTGCTTGTCGCAGAGAGTATAAGCGAGAACCTTGGCTTGAATTCGCGCATGGTGCTTCTTTCGGTTGAGGGGTTCTGGGAGCGGGTGCTTGTGCCGGCTTTTGTTTTTTTCTTCTCCCTGCTTTATCCTTTTCGGGCCGTTTCGCGGCGCGGCTCGAAGTACGCCGCGGCTGCAGGCGGCTGCATGCTTGTAAACTGCAAGGCCTTGGAGGCTGCAGGCGGACTTGAATCTATCAAAGATGCGATCATCGACGATATCTCGCTTGCAAGGCGCATAAAGCAAGCAGGTTTCCCCCTGCGGCTTTGTTTGAGCTCCCGTGCCCGGAGTTTGCGTAGATACCCGAAATTGAGGGATTTTTGGCACACGGTGACGCGGACCGCATTCACCGAACTTCGTTACTCGGTGCTCCGGCTTGCAGGTGCAACCGTTGCTTTGCTGCTTGCCTTCGGAGCACCGCTTTTCTGCCTGGTTGCGGGTTATTGCTTTGGGAGCCTCCTCGGGGCGGTCTTGGGGGCTTCAGCCCTTCTGCTTTCGTGCCTTCTATACTTTCCCACGGTAAGCGCCTTCGGCCTGAGTCCCTTTTACGCTGCAGGTTTTCCGCTTGCAGGGCTTCTTTATCTTGGTATGACGTGGCATTCGGCTTTGCGGTATGCAACCGGAAGGCGCAGTGTGTGGAAAGGCAGAGTTTACCGGCGCTGAGGCCGGCGGGCCTTCTTTTCGGCTCTCGGGCTCTTTGAGGGCAGCTCAGAAAGAATGGTCACAGTGCTTTTGCCGCTTACAAGCAGATCGAAAAGCTCCTCCACGTCGTGATTGAGCATACGCACGCAGCCTTTGGATTCCTGTTTTCCAATGCTTTCAGGCTCGATCGTACCGTGTATCCCGTAGCTTCCAGAGAAAGTGATCCAGCGGGTGCCTATTGTATGCCCGGGTTCACCGTACTTGTAGACTTTCCCTGTTGAGCGGTCGAACTGCGTGGGTTTAATAAGCCGCGGGCCGACGAGAAAAGTGCCGGTCGGCGTGGAGCCTTCCTTACCCAGACCGACCGGGTAGGTGAAAAGCACCTTCTTCTCCCTGCTGAGCACCTGCAGGGTGAAGGTCTTCTTGATGACGCGCACATGGAAAGGCCCCCGAACGACCTTGAGTTTCTGGCCGACCCGCAGGTTGTCGCTTTTCAGGGCGTTCAGACGCCGAAGAAGGCCTGCGGTTATAGCGAAGCGCCTGGCTATTGAGCTGAGGGTATCGCCTCGCACAACTAGATAGAATTTTGTTCCCGGGCAGATTGCAGGTGTGAGGTAAAGGGTCTTGTTTATGCTGTAAAGTTTCCGCCTTATGTCCTTGCGGTCAGGGTGCACCGCGCACAGCTTCTGGAGCAGTGCCGCGGCCTCCCACAGTCTGCCGGAGCGTTCAGCTTCAACGGCTTGCCGGAGAAGGGAACGGCCCGAAGCTCCGGAACCCGCACTCTGCAGGCATACTCCAAGCGCAAAAAGAGCAACAAACTTCTTCATTTTCCTCAGCACTTCCTCTTGCTCGGGCTGCAGCACGTGCCTTTCCGCTGGGCCCGCTCTTAAGAGGAAGAGCCTACCAGGAACGGGCGCCTTATGCAACCCCTTTTTCCAGCGGGGGTTACGAAATTCCCATACTTTCGGGTGCGGGTGCATTGCGCGGCCGCCCAAGCGGCCGGACAATGTGGTCCTTTAAGGTACGGCGAAGATTCTCCAGGAGGCCCTCATGGAAGAATCGCTGGTTGTCTTTGGAGACTCCCGCTCAATGCCCGAGCTCAGCCGGGCCTCGGTGGATCTTGTTGTGACCTCGCCGCCCTACTTCCACATCAAGGATTACGGTGAGGCCCGCCAGATAGGTTTCGGGCAAACGCTCCACCAGTATCTGCGGGATCTTTTCCTGGTATGGCGGGAATGCCGCCGGGTGTTGCGGCCGGGGGGACGGCTTTGCATTTCTATAGGCGATCAGTTCGCCCGTGCGTGTGATTTCGGTCGCTATAAAGTCATTCCGCTGCATGCTGAGATTATCCTGCAGTGCGAGCGACTGGGTTTCGATTACCAGGGAGCGATCATTTGGCAGAAGAAAACCACGCTCAGGCCTTCGGGCGGTGCGGTGATCATGGGCTCCTTTCCCTATCCGCCCAACGGCGTTGTAGAGATAGATTACGAGTTCATTCTGCTTTTCAGGCGGGAGCCCTCGGGCAATGAGGCCCGCAGAAGAAAGCAGGCCGCGCGGAAGCTGGGTTTGCTTGAGGCCTCGCGGCTCAGCCGCAACGAATGGAAGAGGTTTTTCCGGGGCCACTGGCAATTTGCAGGAGCTCGCAAGAAGGGACATGAAGCGCCTTTCCCCCTTGAGCTTCCGGGCCGGCTGATCCGCATGTTCAGTTTTGCAGGGGAGACGGTTCTGGATCCTTTCCTTGGGAGCGGCACCACGCTTTTGGCCGCTCTGCGGGCGGGGAGGCGCTGTGTGGGCTATGAACTTCGCAGGGAGTACCGGGAGCAAATTGAGGAGAAACTCGGGTCTTTGAAGAAACAGGTCCGCTTCCAGAGCAG
>CAZGYL010000305.1:0-6390 GCA_964529985.1 uncultured Planctomycetia bacterium
ACGCCACGTTCCCCGAACCGTTTCAGTCGCCCAGGCCGTACGGGAGGTGATTGTATATCGGCCGCTTTTTTCGATTACAAGGCGTATTTCCACGCCCTGGCCCGAGCACGTCCACATACCGGGAAACCGCTGAGAATCCTGATCGGACGCAGCAGTGGCGGATCCTTCGCAAAGCAGTGGGACGGCTTCAAGAAACGAAACGGGAAGGAATAAGAAAAAAAGAGCACAAAATAAGAATGCAAAAGCACAAAATGAAGATTTTGGCGACATAACCGATACTCCTTTCGTACTGAGAAGAGCGAAATACCAATGGTAGCTCCCGAGCAAGTTCTTTTGCAAGAGCAGATGCCTCTTCGGTTGTTTGCCCCTTAAACGGCGATAGGCATGTGCTCATGCCGCCGTCCGCCGACCGGCACTGCCTGAGAGAGGCTTGAGGCTGCAAGAAATGCAAATACGGCCCTTGGGTCGCTGCATGCACCCGTCCCACTTCCTTTAACACCTCAAGCCTGGGTTACGGGGAACGATTAGGCCCGGTGGAGAAGCTCCTACAGACGCTATAGGTATCCTGTCAAGATAAGAGTCCACTTTACTTCTCTCGAATACAAGTGGAAAATGGTGCCGACCTGCGCAGGGGAGCGCTTCTGAGCCGCGCCCGAAATAAGAAATAGAACAAAAGGTTCGATACGCATGAGGCGGAATAGTCTGACACCGGCGTTTTTCATCTTTTTGAGCCTCGCAGTTTTCAAAGCGTGCCAAATCCGAGCAGGAGAAGTACCTCGCTTCCATGTATGCGAGATTGTTTTTCACGGGCCGCAGGCCGGCCCCAAAGATACGCCTGCACGGCAGGTGCGCCTTGCTGTGACCTTCCTGCATGAAAAAAGCGGCAAAAGGATAAAGGTGTACGGGTTTTGGGACGGGGATGGCGCGGGGGCAGCGGAGGGAAACTGTTTCGTAGTGCGCTTTTGCCCTACGGAGACAGGCCGTTGGCGGATAGTGCGTACTGAGTCAAACAAGCCCGAGCTCAGAGGTAAGCGGGAAGGAGAGCTTATCACGTGCGTTCCTTCGGGCCATGACGGCTTTTGGATCGCCGAAGGCAGGTGGTACAGACGGACTTCGGGGCGAAGGCCGTACATAATAGGCAATACGCATTACAGCTTTTTGAGCCTGCAGACGGCTTCAGGCTTGCGCCCGAACGGCAGTCCTGTTGAAGATATCCTCGGAAATGCAAAGTACTACCGTAAGCTTCGCTTTTCTCTTTTCGGCGACAGGTATCCGGATCCCAAGGTGAAGCCTTTTCTCGATGACTACGGGCGGCCCACTGATGCAGGACGCTTTTCCTTCAGGCCGAATCCCACTTGGTTCCGCAAGAGGGTGGATCCTGTTGTTGAAGCAGGCTTCCGGGTGGATCTTATCTGCGATCTTATCCTATGCGGTCCCGACACGTTTGAGTCCCGCTCGGCTCTTAAAGGGGATCCTGAGCCTTTCCTGCGTTACATAGCTGCGCGCTACGGTTCCTATCCGAACGTTTGGTTCTGCTTGTGTAATGAATGGAATATAAAATCCCCGAGCTACAGTGCCGAAGAAATCCGCCGGGCCGGAGAGATACTCAGGCGCGCACTGCCGTATTCTAATCCCATTTCCGTGCACGGCTCTTCCGGTGATTGGAACATGCAGCTTAACGGCGCCTGGCACGATCATGTGACGATTCAGGCGAAGATAAAGCGTCTTGACCGCGCTGCTGATATCGCCCGGCGGAATTTTCGAATAGGCAGGCGGAAACCTGTAGTGAACGACGAAAACGCGTATGAGGGAGCCGGCGACCGCTTCAGCGAAGCCGATGTCATCGAAGGCTGCTTCGGTACGTTCATGGGAGGAGGATACCCGACGACAGGCGAGAAGTACGGCAGAAAGCTGGGGCAGTACTTTTGGGGGTGCTTCGATCCCCGAAAGCACGGCGCAAGCGACAATCTAAGGTACTTGCGGGATTTTATTGAAAAGCAGATCGTTTTCCGGAAGCTCAAGCCGCTTTCACTTGAGCACAGCCCTATAAGAGATGCGCCTTCTTCAAGTCGTCTCCTTGCTGAAAAAGACAGGCAGTATGTACTGGGAACTAACCGGTACGCCGAAAGGATCGAGATTAAGCTCGGCGCGGGTGCCTGGAGAGTTCTGCAGATCGACCTTATCGGCAAGAAGAAAAAGGTACTTTCCGAAGGTGTAAGAGGCACTTTTACTTTCTCAACGCCGGATTCACGCGCGGTGCTCACTTATTTCAAGCGTATAAGCGCGCGCTGAAAGCCCGGCTTTCGGCGGGGTAGCGCTTCTTACGCCCTTCCTCCTCGAGCATTCCTTAGCTCGTTAGCTTTGGGGCAGCACCCGCCCGCTCGTAAAGAGCTTTAACCCGCCGGCGCACTTGCGACGCCCCTCCATTGAGAATAAGTCTGCGCGGTGCAAGCATCCCGAGAACATCGGGAATATCGCATACCCGAAGTACATTGAGGAACTGAGGAGCTGCGGCCTGCTCGTGCGTTTGGGGAGGGTCCTTGATGATGACTCCTGAAACCGACTCGCTTAACAATGCCGCGTAAGCAGCGATCACACCGGCTGAGTTTCTACCTGCAACCCATACAGGGGTTTTCCCTTGCCCCCATGCGAAAAGCAGACGGACTGCGGCGGCTACATCGGCTACCCTTCCGGTGTCAACGGTCATACCCAGAAGCGCATGCGAGCGCTCAACGTAATTGGGCGGGTTTTTGGTAGTCCAGCGTGTAGGCCCGGTTCCGCGGGGAAGGAGAAGGTAAACCGCGTCGTTAGGTTCAAAGAACCCGTGGAGCCAAGCGGGCGGACCGGCCTTGGGTTTTTCGTAAGCGACGACAAGGAGGATCCGTTTGGGAGCTTCAACCGTTGAGAGCCGGAAGAGAGGCACGGTGATGCCCTCTTCGGTGCGGAGCAAAATGCGGCGTCCCTCGGTTCTTGTCACCTGGGCTGTGGGAAACGGCAGTACCGCGCCGAAAGAGACTCTCCTCAGCTCTTTGACGACAGGCTCCTTCCATGCCGCAAACTTCCCGGAATCGGGCAGTTTAAGCTCGGCTTTCGGAACAAACAGGCGATCGATTTCACCGTTACGCTGATCGGACGGGATGTCCTTGTCGGTGGGGAAAACCCTGAGCTTCTCAGGGGGTATAGGGTAACGCCTGTTGTTACGAGGCCCGGTTACAAGATCGACCTCGCTGTCAGTGACAGGCCGGGCGTCCTGCTTCAGGTAAATGTTCATGAAACGATAGACGCTTCGCCTGATATCCTCTCTGTAAGCGTGCCCTCCGCGGCTCACCACGGTATCGAATACGTCGCTTGCTCCGAAGAGGCTGTAAAAGAGCTCCAATCGGTTGCTTATACGCCGGTTTGCATCCATGGGGAATATACGATCGCGGTGGCTGTTTACGAACAGAAGAGGCCTGGGAGCGATCAAGGCCGCAATGCGCGTCCAGGGCCACCTGAAGGTATTGTAAAGGAACATACAATCGCAGTGACCGTTGATAACACGGTTGGTCACATAAGAAGGCAGATCGGCCATGCCGCTTACGGGTGCCGCCGCCCTGAGTCGTCCGTCTGCTGCAGCGATCCAGAAGGTTGCAGCACCGCCGCCGCTTATTCCTGTCACTCCGATCCTATCCGGATCAACATCGGGTCGGCTCTGCAGGTAATCTACACCACGTATACCGTTCCAGCACTCGACACCCGCAGGCGTGTAACCCCGGGAGTGCCACCACCACCTGCCGTACCGGTACGTTCCATGGTGGATTCCCGCTATTTCCCCCAGTTGCAGGGTATCCAAGACAAGGCATACGTACCCGTGGCGCGCATACCAAATGCCGTGCGACTGATAAGCCGTCTTGTTTCCGTTGCGCCCGCAATACGAATGGCCGCAGACATAAAGGATCGCAGGATATTTGACACCTGCAGTCCGTTCGGGCGGCCTGTAAAGATTTGCCGTTACATAAAGCCCGGGCATACTTTGAAAATGCAGCTTTTCAACTACGAATCCGTCGCCCCGCAGCGTTCCGGTGACCTTGGGCCTGAGCGGCGTTTTAGGCGGTAGAGGCTGTAGTCCCAACATGTAAAAGTACTCTTTTACGTAGCGGGGCCGTACGGCTGACCAGTCCTCAGCCCGCTCTATACCTTGCAGGAACTTTGAATGTATTTCCTGCGCCCGGCGGGCCAAGTATGCCTGGATCATGGAGTCGCCGGGCTGTCCGCGATCAGGCTCATCGTAAAGCTGCGCAAGGGAAATCTGAGCCGAAAGAAAGAGGCAAGCAAACGCCGTTCCGCATGGTTTAAGCACTGTCATTGGAAACCTCCTGTTTGTTTGGGCTTTCAGCGTCCCTTTCCATCGGAATACCTGAGCCTTGCGGAGGCAAGAGGGAACGGTGGAGTGCTGAAATTGCCGGGCCTTGCACCTGCGCGGTTGATTGACCCCCCTTCTCCGGTGTATGTTGAAAGATTATGCCGGGAAGTAGAAAGTTTGTCTTTTGAGTTCAAATCGGCATTGCGAGTTTCAAGAGGAGGTGTGCATGCTGCAGGCGATCAGACGTCTCAGTCGAGCGGCTCCGGCGGTCCTGTTTTCTTTGACAGCGGTGGTGCAGGGTGGTGATCCTGCTTATTACGTTAAACGACCCACTTGGTACGAAAGTATGTTTGAATCCCTGCAAAAGCTTGCTGAGGAGGTAAATAGACGGGGGCCGTCGAGAGCGTTGCCCGACTTGGGCCGATCGGATTTCACCCTTGCCTGCTGGATTAAAACCAAAAGCTCGGGCGGAACTTTGATTGCGAAAGCTCCGCTTGAAGGGCGGTGGGTTCCGAACGGCAAAGCTTTTTTTCTGCGTGGAGGCATGCTGGCTTTTGATGTGGGTTGGGTGGGCGCCGTCCATGGAAGCCCGAAACTGAACGACGGAGCCTGGCATCACGTCGCAGTGACCGGGAGGCGGCCTCTGCGGTTTTTTGTGGACGGCGAAATTGTAAAGGAAGGTACGCTCGAATTGGAAGAGGACCCCCCGGGAAGTGTTTTTAAGATCGGCTTCTGTACCGCGGATTTCCCAGAGCCAAGCGGATTCAAAGGCCTCATAGATGAGGTGCGGATTTACGGAGCGGCTTTGAGCGGCTCTGAGATTGCAGCGATTGCAAGGGGCGGCGAGGCCCCCGGGAAAACACCTCTTGGAAAATTCAGCTTTGAAAACGGAGCGCGGGATGACACCGGCCATGGTAACGACGGGGTCATAAGAGGAGCTCGGCCTGCTCAGGGAAAGGTGGGAAAAGCTCTTCGATTTGACGGAAAGGGTGTTGTGATTCTTCCGGGTTCGCTTTGGCAAGCCGGGCTTGCGCGGCTTTGGAAGCTGGTCGGCCGGGACTTTCCCGGTGAAGCCGACCGGAGGGAAATGAGGCGTGAGCGTGCGGACGGCATTTGGGATCGCCCGTGGGAGGGAGATTTGAGAGGCCTTGCCTTGCGTTACGCAGAAGCCTGCAAGGACGAATTTGTGCGCAAGGAGGCTTTAAAGAAGGCCAAGAAAGTAAGAACTCCTTCGGAAGTGTGGGCCGTGCGCAAAATCTACCACACGCCTCCTCCGATCAGGTTTCCCGAATCTATTCCGCTCGATAAGGATCCGGCTCTGGAAGGCTGGTGGCAGTTTGATCAGGAAAAGGGAGCCGTTGCCAAGGACTCCTCGCCTCACGGCAGAGACGGATTTCTTTCTGAGGGTTTTTCCTTTGACAAAAGCAGTGAACGAGGGCGTTTCGGGTATGCGCTTCGCTTTGACGGGCGCTCCTACGTCACGGCACGCGGATATAAAGGTGTGCTTGGAACAGCGCCTCGCACCGTGTGCCTTTGGATCAAAACCAAGGAGCGCCGGGGCGATTTGGTTACATGGGGCCTGGAAGATGCGGGACATTACTTCAGGGTGGGGCATATCCGAGGCAGGCCCGGCGTTACCCCTTATGGCGGATATCTTTACATACGGGACTTTGTCAACGACGATAAGTGGCACCATTTTGCAGTTGTTGTGGGTGAGGCCGAGCTTCCGAACCTGCACGATAATGTGACGCTTTATCTTGACGGCGAGCCGGCGGTGATAGATGACATCGGCCTTCTTGACTTGTGGCCGATAGAGACCGAAGCCGGGCGGGATGTGACGATCGGAAAGGGGTTTTCAGGTTTGATCGACGAGGTGAGGATTTACAGCAGGGCGCTTTCTGAGGATGAAATCCGGGCGATCTACGAAGTCAAACCGAGAGCCAGGTAACGGATCCGCGGCGCTATGGCTGTTCTTGAAGGCCGGGCGCTTACCAAGATCTACGGCGCCGGCGAGGCCTCGGTGCATGCCCTACGGGGAGTGGACATCG
>CAZGYL010000306.1:0-6389 GCA_964529985.1 uncultured Planctomycetia bacterium
GCCTTGCCCGTGAGGCGGCCCGCTTCAACGCGCAGCCTGCACTTCTCTGAACTTAAACTCCTGTTCTTCTCCGGCTCCCTCCTTTGCGGCCTGTACAGCGGTCAGCGCGGCCACGTAGTAAATCTCATCCGAGGTGCAGCCGCGGGAAAGATCGTTGACCGGTTTTCTCAGCCCCTGAATCACAGGGCCTACAGCCTTGGCGCCGCTCATACGCTGCACGGCTTTATAGGCTATGTTCCCGGAGTTCAGATCAGGAAATATGAACACGGTCGCTCTTCCGGCGACAGGAGAATCGGGCTGCTTGGTCTTAGCGACGGTGGGATCGATCGCTGCATCATACTGAATCGGGCCGTCGACCAGAAGGTAAGGCTCCCGCTGCCGCACTATCCTTGTAGCCTCGGCCACCTTGTCGACATCTTTTCCAGAGCCCGAGCTGCCCGTTGAGTAAGAAAGCATAGCAACGCGGGGTTCGATCCCGAACGCACGCGCCGTATGAGCGCTTGCGATCGCTATATCGGCAAGCTCTCCTGCGTCGGGATCAGGCACAATGGCGCAATCTCCGTAGACAAGAACGCGATCTTTGAAAACCATGAGAAAAACGCTTGAAGCAAGCGCAAGTCCGGGCCTCACTCCGATTATTTGAAATGCGGGGCGGATCGTGTCGGCGGTCGAATGCACGGCACCGGAAACGAGTCCGTCCGCATCCCCGCAGCGCACCATCGCGGTTCCGAAATGAATGCGCGATTGCTCAATCCATTGTCTGGCTCCCTCAAGCGTCATTCCGCCCCTGCGGTGCTTCCTGATCTCATAGACGACCTGCGCATATTCTTCCTTCTTTTCCGAAACAGAAGGATCCAAGATCTCAACACCCTCAAGGTCCGCCCCGAGCTCGGCGGCTTTTTTTCGGATCGACTGCGGGTCTCCGAGCAAAATCGGCACAAGCACCCTACCCCGGGCAAGGCGCGAACAGGCCCTGATCGTCCGCACTTCATCTCCTTCCGGGAAGACAATCTTCTTTCCAAGGCCTTGAGCCTTCTCGACGATGGATTCCAAGAAAGCGCTTGCACTCGGAATCCCCCGCCTGGCAACCTGCAGCGAGTCCCATAATCGCGCCCTGTCAACGAACTTATCAAAGGCTGCAAGCGCCGTGAAGATTTTATCCTTATCCCCGGGGTCGATTCTGACCCTGAGATTGGAAACCGACGAGGCCACGCTGTATGTATCGCCGCCTGCAAGAAGAATCGGAAAGTCAGGCACGCGGCTCTCTTTGACCAACGAAATGATCTCGGAGTCGGGTTTGAAGCCTCCCGTGAGTACAAGCCCCGACACTCTGCGGTGCCGGCTTGAAAGCTGCACCATAGCGACCGTGAGAATGATGTCCTCTCTGTCACCCGGAGCGATCACAAGTGTATTATCGCAGGTCAACCACTTAAGAAAGTTACGGGGCTCCATACCGGCTACAAGTGTGCGGGTGGATATATTGGAGAGAAGATCCCGCCCGGAAAGCACCTCCGCCCCCAAAGCCTCTGCAACATGCTTGAGGCGCGGCATGGTTATAAAATCTATCTGCGGTATTACTCCGAACACTCGAATCCCTTCCGCTTCGAGCACTTCGGCGTATTTCCGCGCCGCAGTTTCCTCAGGCACCCGGTTGACGACGGCGCCCAGGACTTCGCAGCCTTCTTCCTCAAAAGAAGCTCGTCCCGCCAATACCGCGGAAGCAAGATCCTGAGGCGGCACCTCTCCCGCACCGGCTGAAGCCCCGGCTACAAGCAGAACGGGCGCTCCCAGCCTCGCGGCGACAGAAGCGTTTATGTCCATATCAAAGGCGTTTACCGAAACCTGCTGATTTATTCCCAAAAGCACGACGAAATCGCTTGTCCCGCGTACCGCATCGAAAGAAGCCGCGATCATGTCAAGAAGCTCTTGTTCTTTTCCCCGCCCCACAAGCCTGCGGGCTTCAGCAACCGAAAACGGGCAAAGTTCGTTCGGCTCCGGTGCCAGGTGATAGGCTGATTTCATGAGTGCGACTTCCGGGTCGGAAGCCCCTTCCCCGACCGGCTTGAAAAAACCGACCCTTGAAACGCGTCTTTCAACCGATCCCAAGAGCCCCAGTGCGACTACACTGCTTCCAGCACCCGGAGTCACACCTGCGACATAGATTTTCCTCGAATCGGCCATCGGCTCCTCCCTGCGCTAAGGCGGCCCTGCCCCGCGGAGATTTCCACTGAAAGGTCCGAAAAGGCTCGTTCCGGTAACGGGCTCGGTCAAGAGAATCTTCAACGCACAATAATACATCGGCCTTACCCCCAGGCCACCCTAAAATAGGACGTATTCAGCTTGCAAAAAAGACCGAGGCCGGGCAATCTCAAGCTTGTGAGCTCCGGGGTTGCAGAACCGATCCCACAAGGAGGCGCTCCATGCTCTGTTGCATTTTACTTTTGAGCTCAGGCGTCTTGAGCTCCGAACCCGCACCTATCCCTCGCAGCTTCTTCTGCGTCAGGGAGGCTGAGAACTCGATTCTCCTTGACTCAAAGATCCTCAGCGAGGGCGATATCACCGCGGTTGAAATCAAGCCCGGTCCTTTTCTCCGGGGTGAGCTCGAGATTCCGGCGGACGGCACGTACAACCTGTGGCTGAATGTGCGCTACGGTGGAATGAACGCCGTAGAAATGAGGCTCGAGCGAAAAGGGACGGCGCCCGTGCGGATCGTTCTTGAGCGCCGCGGCCCCAACGTAAGTCCCACCGGCCGCTTCTGGTTCACCTCGGGCCCCTGGAACGGCGGCAACAGGGTGCGCCTCAAGAAAGGAAAGTACAGCTTTATCCTTTCAGGCATAAAGAGGCGCGAGATCATAGGTCCGCTGCGCAAGCCTCAGGTGACAGCCGCCTTGGATTTGTTCGTGTTCAGCACTTTTCTGGAAGACATAAGACCTCTACTCGATGCGTACAACAGCCATATCATTGATTTCGCCCTTGCTGAAGAAGCATTCGCACGGTGGGCCCGCTTTCAAGCAGCGAAGGGAATCGACCCGACAGCTTCCAAGAAGAAGCTTGATACCGCATTCAAAGAGCTCATCTCGCTCAGAAGCGCTATGTACGATCTCTTCGATCTCCACCCGAAAGTCAGCTTGACCGGCGACACGCAGGCTCTACGGCGGGCGGAAACCGTTCTTTACAACCGCCTGCGGAAAGCTGCAGTGAGTTTGAAAAATCTAACCAAAACTTTCAGTCAGCCGCTTCCTGCAGAAGCTCCACCTCTCAAGAGGCCGCCCGACTGTTTTCTTCTCTCTATTGATGACACGGAAGGAGGAGGACCTTACCCGGCGGGATCCCCGAAATGGCGGACGGTCCATGCGCTTGGCGTGGATCTCGTAGCTTTCCTGATGCTCGGGCGCTACCCGCAGCAGATTGAAACACCCGACGGCAGGCTTCGGTTCGAACGAGTGGACGAAGCCATCAAGAACGTCACTGCCGAAGGTTTGAAAGTGCTTCTTTTCGTGGATCCTTATCCGCCGCGCCATGTGGTACGCCGCTACGGGCCGGCGGTCAGAGGCCTCAGGCGGCGGGAGCGGGCCGGCTGGGGTTGGATAAATATCTGGCTTCCTCAAGCTGTGAACTGGCTCTTCTCGTACCTTGATAAATACGCAAAGCATTTCGCCGGAAAGAGCGCGGTCGTCGGTTACGGCTTTCACAACGAACCCCGTGCGGCCATGGGAACCGGCCCTGAAACCCGCGCGGCCTTCCAGGCATACTTGAAAAAACAGTACAAAGATATTCACACTCTGAACCGCCTCTGGCACACAAGTTACCGCAGGTGGGCGGAAATACCCCTACCTGTCCGGTTTGCAACTTCAGGGCCGGGCTCGGTTCCGCCGGGCCACCTGAGCGACTACCTGCGCTTCAGGGCTCGGAGCTTAGCTGTATTTTACAGACAATGTATAAGTAGGTTGCACGCAGCCGATCCGGCAAAGCTTGTGCTTTCCCGCTTTGCTCCCTCCTGTCCTTCGGATCTCTACGCCGGCCTTGACTTTTACCTTCTTGCGCGTGCGGGTTGGGATCTTTTCAGCATGCACGATGATCTCTCAGGCGATGCCAGAGCCACCGGGCACTTTGTCTGGTCAATGGCCCGATATGCAAAGGTCGGCACCGCCAATGACGAATGCCATTGGGTCGTTTGGGAAAGCAGGCGCACCAAAGATCAGCGCGTGCTGTCGGCCTGCGTAAGACGTGAAATGTGGCGCGAGCTTTTCTGGGGTAAACGCCTTGTTAATCTCGAGCGGGGCTTGCAGGCTGCATGGGCTGATTGGAACGACTCGGTCCCTGATCTGCGTCTCATGAACGAAACACTGAGGATCTGCGCGGGGCCGATCGCGCCCTTCAGAAAAGCAGCCGCTGAACTCAGCGGACTCATAAAGGCTTGGCCGCTCTTACATGACGGGGTAGGGATGCTGGAGTCAGCAAGCACTTTGTGCCTCTCTCCCGGTAATCACCGCACGGGCGTGCACCGCACGCTCTCTTTCCTGCTCTCGCGCCACCGCACACCCGTGGTTGTGCCGGAGGAAGCGCTTGTCGACGGCACCGAAAATCTCGAAGAGTTCAAAGTGCTTGTAGCCCCCCACTGCCTTTACCTTAACCGAAACGCCGCTGAACGTATCCTTAGGTGGATCAAAGCAGGCGGCCGTCTTTTCTCGCTCCAGCCTTGCGGGAATTACGATGAGTGGGGAAACCAAACAGAGGCTTCCGTTTTGGGCCTTGCAGGAATAAAGGTCAGGAAGGGACCTCTCGGAAGGCTTTGGCACATTCTAAATCCGCCTCCCCGCACAAACGTCTTAAGGAAGCAGGGCGGCCGGAGCATCTTGGTTGAGATTCCGATCGGAAAAGGCACGGCAACTATTCTTCTTTCCTGCTCGGAAGGCAGGTTCCCTGAGGCTTTCCAAATCTTCAAGCAAAAGCTCCTTGCAGCTTGCCCGGCCAGCCTCGAAGCTTCGGATCCCATGCTTTCGCTTCTCCTCCGAGGCACCGGACGCCCGCGCCTTCTGCTTGCCTTAAACCATGATCCCTACAGGGCGATCGACGCCAAGATCTCAATAGCGGGCTCTTGGAAGCTCTTTGACCTTCTCGCCTCAGCCGAGACACCTGCAACCCATAGAGGCGGTAAAACCTCGTTCAGACTTTACTTGATACCGGGCGGAGGAGCCGCGTGGCTGCTCCAACCGCTCGGCCGGAGTCAAGAAGCAGGAAAAAGCGGCACTCCCAAACGGATCAGGGATTCGATTCGGCGAATTCGCAATAGTTGATAAAAGCGGGAATTTCAGGTTGAATGCAGGTTCAAGCGGATCTACAATGTCAAACGAAAACCCGACTTCAGGGAGGGCTTTCAGGTGATATTAAGAGCAGCAGGCCTCCGCGTCCTTCTTTCGGTTCTTTTACTTGCCGGCCCTTCGCTTTTCTCCCGTGACCTTGAGATCCACTTCATCAACCTGGGCCACAGTGACTGCAGCCTGGTACGGACGCCGAACGGTGCTGAGATCCTGATCGATGCGGGCCTGGGCATTATGAGCTTCAAGCTGAAGCGTTACCTGAGGCATCTTGGAATCAGGCGCCTGGATATCCTGCTTGTCACCCACCCGGACCCTGATCACTACGGCGGGGCGAAAGCTGTAGTTAAAGCCTTTGAGGTAAAAGAATTCGTTCACCCGGGGATCCCCTCTTCAAGCTCTTCTTACAACTCCTTGCTTAAGACGGTCCGGGAGAAGGGTATCCCCTGCACGGTCGCGCGTAAAGGGAAGAAATTCATCTTCGGAGAAACAACTCTTGAGGTCCTGTGGCCCGGTGAGAAGTTGCTCCGGCAGGTCAGGGCTTTTGACAATGCAAACAGTTTGGTTCTGCGACTTACGTATGCAAGCTTCCGAGCGCTTTTTGCTGCAGACATTGAAGCTGAAACCGAAACTCTCTTGGTCCGAAGCGGCGCTCCTCTCAAAGCTCGATTGCTGAAGATGCCCCACCACGGGATCAGCACCTCAAACACAGCGGCTTTTCTTGAAGCGGTAAGCCCTAAGTACGCCGTCATAACATGTGCCTATTATGCAGAGCCTGCGCGCGATCTGCTTGACCGCCTCAGCGGGTTGGGCGTAACTTGGTTCCGCACCGACGCGAACGGCACGATCGTTTTCCGTATAAGAGAGAAGGAACCGCATGTCTTGAGCGTTTCGGTCGGGCGGGGGCGGAAGAACTCCAGACTCAAGGTGGCTCCCGATTGGTACAAACTTCTCAAGCAGACCGAGAAACAAGTCGAAAAGCTGTCCTCGCGCGGAAGGAAGCTTTGGGACAACCATTTATATGACCGTGCGTAATTCGTAGACACCCTTTCGACGCTGGGTGCCCGCATT
>CAZGYL010000307.1:0-6356 GCA_964529985.1 uncultured Planctomycetia bacterium
TCTCACGCGGCGTGCGGAGTATGCGGAGGCGGTGGCGAGACTCCTGAGGAGTTGGTCTTCTTACCCCTTCGGTGTGGAACACTACGACATGGGCCTGAACTATGCCGTGTGGGGGCTCATGGCTTTGGAATGCTACGATTTGGTGTTTGATAAGCTTGGAGCTGAGGATCACAAAAAGCTTGCAGGATTTTTCAGCCGTTTCCTCGGCGCGGTTATGCGCAATGACTGCTTTTGGATCGAAAACAGTATAGGCGGCGGGCTGAACAATCACCTTGCCTGGCACAAGTACGCAGCATGTGCGACCGGCCTCTTTTACCGGCGGAAAGATATTGTGCGCTTCGCCGTGCAAGGTGCGCGTTCGATCCCCGAGCTTGCCGAACGCGGGCTTCGGGACGGAGGGATTTGGCTTGAAGGGAGCATTCCGTATCACCTAACGGCGCAATATCCGATCGTTTCGGCGCTGAACCTCCTTAAGCGTTGCGGGGTTGAAATACGGCCTTTTGCAAACGGCTACACCCCGGCGAGCTTTTTCACCGGTATCTATGAATTGGTGTTGCCCGATTTAACCCTGCCGCCGCTGGGCGATGCCTACGGCAGGCGGCCGTATTTGCCCGACGCAGCTCCATGGCACTATCTGCGGGGATCCCGCAATGAGGCTCTTGCCTTTGCAATGCTTGCGCGCAGACGCAAGGCGGATCCTTGGATTACGCTTTTTTTCCAGCAAGAAAGGGCGGGAACGCCGCCTCCTCCGCCTTCTTTGAAATCAAAGCTTTTCCCTGAGCATGGCTACGTGGTTCTGCGAAGCCCTGAGGGCCCGCCGAATCCAAGCGGTTCGGTTCTTCTTGCGACGTATGATGCCACCGGGGTCCATTCTCACGCTGACAAACTTTCATTCATGCTTTACAGCGGCGGCCGCCTGTGGCTTGAGGACCGCGAAGGCCTTGCAACTTCGGTTCATGCCTTTTCCGCTGATATTCAAAGAACGTTGAACAGATACGCAGTTTGTCACAACACACTCATTGTGGATTGGAAGAACCAAAGGCCGCTGGGCCGAAAGCTGGACATGCTGGGGTTTGTGCGGGCGGAAGGCCATGCGCGCGTTACGATCGGCGACCTGCAAGGCCTTCTTTACCCGGGCGTCAAACAGCTGCGGAGCTTCATTCTGACCCGCCGGTATGCTGTTGATGTCCTCCAAGTGCTTTCCGACCGTGAAGCGGAGTTTCTCCTGCCCATGCACGTTGCAGGGAAACCGGTCAGGAAGCCTCAGGGCTTAAAGCCGGTGAAGCTGCCCGAGGGTCGCCCCTGGAACTGGCTGAGGCGGGCCGGAGGTGTTGAGACCGGCTCTTCGTTCGATTTGACCTTTGCCGACGGTCAGGGGCGGCGACTGCACGTTAAGGCGCGCTCTTCGTTGCCGGGGAAGCTGGTTTTTGCTGATTTCCCGGCCGACGACACGAGGAGAAAGTGGCGTCCCGTGGTGTTTGAGCTCAGGCGGGGTAAACGGGTAGTTTTTATTCACCTTTTCAGCTTCGAGGGGCGGCCTGCGGCATTGAAATGGAAAGAGATCAAAGGGGACGGCCTTCTGGGCGTTGAGGTACGCCCACAAGGCGGAGAAGCGCCGGATCGCTATTTGCTACCGCTTTTGCAATAAGAGGACCGGATGCTGAAAGGCGGCCTTTGAAACGGGTTGCGCGCAACGGCGCTGCAACGAGGCGCAACGGGATCCGGGAACGAAAGCCGCTTTCTTGTTAAGCCTAACTCTTTTCAGCTTAGGCACTTAGAAGAACTTCGGCTCGGGTGCGTTTCTCCGGCATAGGCTTTGCACGTTCCTTTCTCTTCTCGTTGCAGGAGCTTCAAGGGGCGGACACGCTTGCCCCCCCGCCCGAAGGTGTTTTTCCAAGCGGGCTTTGAGCCTGGAAGAAAGGAGCGCGCAAATGCTGATTTTAGGAATAGCTCTCGGGGTCCTGGTCACGGGGCTCGGTGTTTTGTACTTAATGCGGAACCATATGATAAGTCGGGTTGAAGTCAAAGGGGGCTTTGAAAAGGTCTGCGCGGCCCTCGAGCAAGCGATCGAGGCGGTTGAAGGGTGGGGCCAGCCTTTTGCGTGCTGGGATCTGTATAGATCGCAGGTGGTTAAGAATCTCAATTATGACAATATCCGTGCGCTGAAGGTATTTTTTGTTTGCAAGCCCATCCATGCCAACCGAATTCTCCGCAAGTTTCCCCATATGGCGGCGATGATGCCGTGCTCCTGGACGGTTTACGAACAGACCGACGGAAAGGTATTCTTGGCCAAAATGAACCTCGATCTTATGCGCAAGGTATTCCTGGGCAACGTGGTCGGAACGGTCATGGGGCAAGTGGCCCGGGAGGAGAAAGAGATTCTGGCCGAGATGTACAAACGCCTTGAAGCGCAGCCCGCCGACACGGAAAAGGCGCAGGCATAGGGGCTCTACACCGAGCGGAATCGGCAATAATTCCACCCGTTTCACCGCCGACTCTTGCAGATCCGCCCGCAAGATGTATAATCAGTCTCTTATATTCAAAAAGCCTTATGCTTTCCGAAGGCTTGAGTTTCTAAGACCAACGAGCGTTAAGGAGCCGTTATGGCTGCGAAACGGCACTCGAGAGGCTCCCGGTCCAAGTCGGAGTCCGTCTCTCCGGAGGAAAAGGCCGGTTGGCTGCGCGCAGCGGCGCACCCCGTTCGGTTGGTCGTCCTGAGAGCTTTGGCGGAAGGCCCGAAGTGTGTAAAGGATCTCAACGCTCTTGTACCGATCGCTCAACCTCACCTCTCGCAGCATATGGCCGTTCTGAGGCGTTCGGGGCTGGTTGAGTTTCACTCTGAAGGCAACTTGCGCTGCTATTACCTCACGCGCCCGTCTTTTGTCCGCTCTTTGTTGCGGCTTTTAGACAGGCCGCATCCGTTGCATGTTTTGTCCAAGGAAGTCGCGAAGCGGGAAGCACAACGCCGGAAGCCGGGCGGCTTTCGGAGGAGAAAACGCGGTACTTGAGAGAAGGGAGGCAGCAATGGCCAAGAAGGTTTTGATTTTCTGCGGATCGGATCAGCCTGAATGTGCTTATCCTCCGTTTATGCTTGGGTCCGGAGCTTTGGCTTTTGATATGGAACTTACCTTGTTCTTCACTATGCGCGGCCTGAACATCATACGGAAAGGCGGGGCGGAGAAGATCGTAATGCCCGGAGCACCCAAGCCGCTTCCCGAATTTCTGAAGATCGTAAAAGAAGGGGGGGCAAAGCTCATTGCGTGTTCGGCGGCTTTTCCAATGGTCGGCATAACCGAGGAGGACCTCATTGACGGGGTCGAAACAGGCGGTGTAGCGACTTTCATTTCGGCGGCTCAAGAGGCCGACGTAGTGCTTACGTTCTGCTAGGAATCTGTTCTCAGAGGAGGAAAACCATGAGCGAAGTGGACCTGAACAGCGTAAAGCCGGCCAAAGTGGTCGACGCGCGCGGAATGGCGTGTCCCGGGCCGCTTCTTGAAGCCAAGAAATCCATTGGTACTGTGTCTGTGGGGGAAGTCATCGAGGTTCTGAGCGGCGATCCTTCCACAAAGGCCGATCTGCCGAAGTGGGCGGCCAAAGTCGGGCATGAGTTCCTGGGGGTTTTGCCCGGAGACGGCTACGACAGGATCTTCATACGCCGCGGGAAGTAGAATCCGAAGCCGTTAGGACTCACGCGGCGGCGCTTAACGAGCGGCGGCAACGAATCGAGGACCAATGTAATGGGCACCGAGCACCGGAAGCGACCGAGAATCCTCATCCTTGCAAGTGCAGCCTGCGCATATCCGGGAGCCGATCATGCAGGTCAGATTCACGCGGAGTATCCGACCGACACTTACGTGCTGCGTGTCCCCTCACCCGTCATATTCCCTGAGGAATTCTATCTGTGCTGCTTTGAGAAGGGTATAGACGGGATCATCGTTATGAGTTGCGGCCATGAATGCCCTTACGAGGGGGCGTACGAGCAGCTTTCCAAGCAGGTGGCTTCGGTGCGGGTGAAGATGAAGGAACGGGGCATTGATCCGAACAGACTGCGGCTTTGTGCGATCTGCACGGTTTGTTCGAAGGCTTTCCTCAAAGAGGTCCAACAGATGAGCAAACTGGTGGAGGCGGCCGACGCATGAGTTGCGGCGGCTTGGAGCGGGGCACTGGAGCACCATGTCGAACGAGGAACTTTCTTACGATTGCGTAGTTATAGGGGGAGGAATAGCCGGTCTCCAGGCGGCTCTTGATCTCGCCGACCAAGGCTTCGGGGTCTTGGTTGTCGAGAAAGAGCCGTCGATCGGGGGCAATATGATCGCGCTCAGCAAGGTTTTTCCGACCCTCGATTGCGCAAGCTGCATCTGCACCCCCCGAATGGCTGCTGCAGCTCACCACGAGCGCATAACGATTATGACGTACTCCGAGTTCATCGGAGCGGAGCGGCGCGGCCGCGGCTTCGCCGTGCGGGTCAGGAAGAAACCCCGCTACGTGAAGGAAGCTGATTGCACAGGTTGCCGCCTTTGCGAATATGCGTGCCCGGTAACCGTGCCCCATGAATTTGAAGGAGGTCTCGGTGCCCGCAAAGCGATCTACGTTCCTTTTTCAAACGCCATACCCCAGAAAGCCGTACTCGATCCCGAAAGCTGTATCGCCTGCGGCGCGTGTGAACGGGTCTGCCCTCCCCATGCGGTAGATTACCTCCAGGAGGCCCAGGACCTTACGGTTCACACGGGTGCGATCATCATTGCCACGGGATTCCGCCTTACCCCTATTGATGCCAAAGCAACTTACGGAGCCGGGAAACTGAAGAACGTCTTGGGGCCTTTGCAGGTCGAAAGACTTCTTGCTCCCCACGGCCCCTACGGGCGTTTATTGCGGCCTTCGGACGGCAAAGTTCCGGAATCGATCGCTTACGTACAATGCGCCGGATCCAGGGACAAGAGTCTCGGGGTTCCCTACTGCTCGCGCGTCTGCTGCATGTACGCGATAAAGCAGGCCATGCTCATATCCGGGAGCCTTCCCCTTGCGGATATAACGATTTACTACATGGATATCCGCGCCTTCGGGAAGGGCTACGAGCAGTTCTACCGGAACGCCGTATCCATGGGGATCGAATTCGTAAAGGCGAAGGTTGCAAGGATCACCGAGGACGAGGAGCAAAATCCCATAGTAAGAATCGAGCTTATAGACGAGGACGGCCGGGTGGAGGAACGCAAGCACGACATGGTGGTGCTTTCCCTGGGACTGCTTCCGGCATGGAATTCCGGAGGAACGGTTCCCACATCTGTGGGAGAGGACGGCTTTGTGCGCAGCGTCGATCCTCTGCTTGCTCCGGCGCTTACCGACCTTGAAGGTGTATTTGCAGCCGGGACGGCCACCGGCCCGAAGGACATCCCGGATTCCATTGTCGAGGCCGGGTCGGCCGCCATGGAAGCGGCCGTATACCTGCGGCGCAACGGGTACGGCGCCGCTCTCGCACGGCCTGCGGGAGTCGACTCGGGAGGATCAGTGCAATGATAGAGGATTGCAAGAGCGAATCGAATCCTGAAGGTGCGCCTGAGGCGACACGTGAGGTACGCATCGGCGTTTATGTCTGTCACTGCGGAGGAAACATTTCCGACGTTGTGGACGTTGAGAAAGTCGCTTCTGCGATCGGAAAGCTGCCCGGGGTCGTTGTATCCAAAACCCACATGTTCATGTGTTCCGACCCAGGGCAGAACCTCATTGTTGAAGATATCAAAGAGCACAAGCTGAACCGAATAGTCGTCGCCTCATGCACCCCGAGCCTCCATGAGGTCACCTTTCGAACGGCTGCAGTGCGCGGCGGACTCAATCCGTACCTCTATGAACATGCAAACATCCGCGAGCAGGTAAGCTGGTGCAGTAAGTCCGATCCGGAAGGCGCAACCGACAAGGCGACGCGGCTTGTAGCTGCAGCCGTGGCCAAGGCGCGTCTCTTGGAGCCCTTGGAGCCTTTCCGCGTGGAGGCGAAGCAACATGTGCTTGTTATAGGCGGCGGTGTCGCCGGAATGCGGAGCGCGCTTGCTGCGGCTCGAAGAGGCTTTGCCGTGAGCCTTGTTGAGAAGGCTGATCGTTTGGGAGGGCGGGTCCCTGAACTCACCCGGCTTTACCCGGTTGAAGGCGAAGGCAAAGCCCTGGTAGACCGCCTTGCAGGAGAGATCAACGCTGAGAAAAACATTACCGTCTACACTTTAACGCAGGTGGAGAGTATCTCGGGCGCAGCCGGCGATTTCACAGTAAAGCTTCGATCCTCGGGAACAAACGGGCGGGAAGAGATCGAGCTTCACGTAGGTGCGGTCATCGTGGCCACCGGTTTTGATCATTACGAGCCTAAAAAA
>CAZGYL010000308.1:0-6350 GCA_964529985.1 uncultured Planctomycetia bacterium
GGCCAAAAAAAGACTCTCCAAGCTGCGCCGGCTCGTGGAGCGGGCTTCGGGCAGGACGCGCAGTGCTTTTGAGGCGCGCAGGGAGTTGGGGACATATCCCCCCGAAGAGGTGGTCGAGGCACTGCTCCGGGGGCTTAAGAGCCGGATCCGGACCCGCATTTTCGCAGCCAGGGAGCTTGCCCGATACAAGCTTCAAGGCGTGCAGAAAATAAAGGCTCTAAAAGCGCTTGTCGATCAGGTTGTAAACGGAGGAACAGCCGAACTTCGCGCGGCCTGCCTGGACACCCTCAAAACGATAAAATATTCGGGAACCGCGCTGCTTTTCTGCCCTTTCCTGTACAAGTCCTCGACACTGCGGCGCATCTATGCGGTCCAAGCTCTTTTTGCTTTCCCCGACCTCAGGGTTATTGAGCACGTGATCCGTTCGCTGCCTCTCGCCGTACCTGAGAAGTCCTCGCGCGGCGGCATTGTTACAGGAGTCAGCGCTGCCTACGTGAAAGGTTACCAGCTCATTCCGGCGGCAACAGGCCGTGGTGGAACGGTTATCGTGCTGCCGCGCATCGGCAGGATCCGTACGGGAATAGGCTTGAGTGCAACTTCGGGCGAGACAGTGGAAGACAAGCAGCGCAAAGCAGAACTTTATCTGCGGGTGCGCTTGCTTGAGGAACTTACAGGCAAGAATTTCGGCTACAACGTGAGGAACTGGATCAAGTGGTGGAAGCTTGAAGGGCGCCAAGCGATAAAGGCCCAGATAAAGGCTCAAGAGGCCCGCCGGAAAACCGAAAGGAACGAAGCGCTCGAACGGGAAAAACCTCCTCCTGCAATGCCGGATTGATCCGGCGGCGGTCCGTTTCCCCACTCAATGGAATTAAGGAACTCTCCGGCTGCATTTACATAAAGCCGGCTGTATGGTACTCATAGATATCTCTTCCGGTGGTTCGTGGTGCAATGCACGGAAGTCCTCTTTTCCAAGCGAGGCTTGCAATGTTCAAAGATCGGCTGAAGCGCGGCGCGGGATTACCGGGCGGCGTCTTTTTTGTCACTGCTTTACTCTTCCTTTGTGCTTCGTTCCTGAGAGGAGCCTCAATCGATCTTCCGGTTCGAGAGTACCGCCTGCACAACGGGCTCAAGCTGCTTGTCCTACCGAGGCATCATGTGCCGCAGATAGCCTGTCAGATTACTTACCTTGTGGGCTCGGCGTATGAGAAACCGGGAATTACCGGGATATCGCATTTTCTTGAGCACCTCATGTTCAAGGGTACGGAAAGAATCGGTGTTAAAGACCTTGAAAAGGACAGGAGGTTGAGGGCCGAGCTTGATCGGACCGCGGGTCGAATAAGCAAGCTCAGGGCGCAGCTTGGTGAAGGCGCTTTGAAAGCTTGTTTACTCTATGAAAGGGAAAAGAAAGGCAGTGCGCCTGAAGGCTGGGAAACTTACCTCGCCCTGAAGAAACTGGGCGAACGCATGGCGCAACTGAGGAAAGAGCAGGATCAAAACATAATTTCGGAAGAACTTTGGAAGCGATACCAGCAGATCGGCGGTACGGAAATGAACGCTCAGACGGGGTACGATTACACCCGCTACTACGTCAAGCTGCCTGCAGGCACAGAGGAGCTTTTCTTCTTTCTTGAATCGGATCGGATGGAGAATGCGGTTTTCAGGCAGTTTTATCCTGAGAAGGAAGTTGTGCTTCAGGAACGCAACCAGCGGGTGGACGGAACTCCTACGGGACGTTTTTACGAGCGCCTTCAGAGCATCTTTTTTGAAGCTCACCCTTACAGGTGGCCTGTGATCGGTTACCCGGAGGACGTACGCGCCATGAGGCGGGAAGATCTGCGGGCGCATTACCGCAGGTACTACCGGCCCAACAATGCGATTCTGACTCTGGTGGGGGATATCGAACCTGATCGGGCTTTGGCGCTTGCCGAGCGGTACTTCGGGCCGATCCAGCCCGGGCCTGCCGTGGAGCGGCCTCGGATTTACAGTGTGCCCGACCTGGGGATCAAGCGGATCGAGGTAAGCGCCGCTGCTCAGTCCCGGGTGATAGTGCTTTTCCACACGCCTCCCGAAGGCCACCCGGACAGTTACGCTTTGGACCTTGCCGCCGGGGTTTTGGACGGAACAGTCGGGCGCTTGCACCGAAGGCTTGTGCTTAAAGAAAAAGCAGCGATCCGCACCGCTGCCTGGAATTGGACCAGAAAGTTCGCTGGAGAGTTCGGGGTTATGGCTTTTGCAGCGCCGGGGGCTGATCTTTCTCGAATAGAAGAGTTGCTCCTTGAAGAGGTACAGAGGCTTGCGGAGCGGCTTCCCGCTGATGAAGAGTTGCGCCGAAGCAGACTTCAAGCCGAAGCACAATTCGTTCACGAGCTTGAACGCCTGATGGGAAGCGCTGATCTGATTTCGCGCGCGGAAGCGCTGACGACTTGGCGGGATGTGGAGCGTTACCTGGGGCGATTGGAAGAGGTTACGGCCGAAAGGGTTGCAGCAGTTGTGAAGCGCTATCTAAGCGGCGAGCGGACCGTCGGCATTCTGAAGCGCAAAGAGAAGCCGTCGCGTGCGGCGCCGCGGCCGCGCACAGCGCCTGTGGGAAAGTAGAGGAGAGGCAATGGGACGTAGTGTACTGCTTTGTTTCTTGTGCGGCTGCTTGGCGGGAACGGGTGCTGTAAAAAAGGGCGGGCCGGAGAAACTCAAGCTTCAGGCCCGGCCTTTCTCGATTCCCCGCGGGGAAGATCACCGTGTTTTGCTGAACGGTGCCGTACCTGCTTATCTGGGTCAAGACAAAGCAGCTCCCGTTCTCAGGGTGACGTTGCTTTACCGCACCGGCATATGGCTTGACCCCCCGGGTAAGGAGGGACTGGCTGAGGCGGCGGCCTTCCTGCTTCGCTCGGGCGGTGCGGGCGACATGACGCCCGAACAGTTCGATAAGGCTCTGGAGGATCGGGCGATCGAGCTTCGTGCTGAAGCGACTCAGGACACCTTCCGCCTGGTCCTTTGGAGTCTTGCCCGGGAGGGCGGCTCGGCTCTTGATTTGCTCAGGCAGGCCGTCACAGCGCCGCGGTTTGATTCCCAAAGGCTTGAGCTTTGGAAAAAGCGCAAGATCGAAGAGCTGAAGGCTCTTCACGACGGGCCCGAGCAAGTGGTCCGCTTGTATTGGCGCGACATTATTTGGGGTGAAAACCATACGGTGGGTAGGCGGCCGACCCTGAAAAGCGTGCAGTCGATAACCCGGGAGGATCTCATTGCCTGGCGGAAACGCTTCCTTGTGCCTGAAAACCTTTTTCTTGTTGCAACAAGCGACAGGCCGGTGGGGCAGCTGAGGAAACGGCTTGAAGCGGCGCTTGAGCCGCTTTTGCGGGGAAGCGCGCGGAAGGGAGGGCGGAAAGCCGATCCGTTCGCTTCGCTTCCCCAGCCTCCTCCGCCCAAACCTCCCGGCGTTTACCTGGTGCCGGTTCCGGTTCATAAGGCGACATTGAGGATCGGCCATAGGGGAATCCGCTACAGCGACAAGCGGCTGCTCGCCTTCCAGGTGGTTTCGTACATTTTCGGTGAAGGCAGCTTTCAGAGTCGGCTTACCGAAAGGGTCCGCACTGAAGAAGGCCTTACGTACGGCATTTTTTCCTATGTGATCCCGGGCTGGGTGTTTCCGGGCACAACCATTGTGCAGGCAAGCACTGATCCCCCGAACGTATCAAGGGTCATTGAGCTTGTGCGGGAGGAAGTGCAACTTCTTGCTGAAAAAGGAGTTACGCTCCAAGAAATCGACGCGGCCAAGAAGTCTATGATCGCGCGCTTTGCAGGCTTTTTCGAGGATCTCCACGATACCCTGACCGCAACGGCGCTCCTTGAATACCGGGGACGGCCTTTGGACTTTTATGCCACCTACCGCAAGCGCTTGGGAGCGTTGACCCCGGAGGAGATCAACCGGGCGGCCCGAGCGTTTCTTAAGCCCGGTGAGCTTAAAATCCTGATAGCCGGAGACCTCAAAGCTATTGAGGGAGCAAAGCCTCCTTTGAGTCGCTTCGGTCCTGTGAGGGTGCTCCCTTTGCGGGACCCGCTCAAGTAAGAGCTGTCAGGGGATTTCCGAGTCATTTTTCCGGCGGGCACTTGCGCGCTGTTTCCTCCCTTGGTAGAGTTTCTCAGACCATAGGGCGTTGGGTAACCGGGTCGCGCTGATACGTCTCGATCCGTAAGGTAGGGGCGCCGCACCTTGAGGCGCACCTCTTTTGTGCGCCTCGCAGCGCTTTTGCCGCTGCGTGTAGTGTGGGTTTTTCTTTTGGAGCTTGGGAGGAGTAAATGCGGATCGACATCCGCCTGCAGAAGGTGCTGCAGGAGGCAGGACTTGATTCACGCGGAATCACTCAGCGGATCGCCGACGATCTCGGGCTGCACCGCCACACCATCGGGAAGCTTTACAGGAATCAGATCTCAAACCCCTCTCTGCGGGTGCTCGAGCAGGTTTGCGAGTGGTTGAAGGCACACGGGGTAGACGCGCCCTTGCCTGCGGCGCTTTTCGGCGTAAGGCCGTCTGCTTTGTGGCAGGCTCTTGCGGGGCTAAACCGGGTCACCTTCTACCTGGGTGAATACGTAGAGTTCGCTCCCGGGGAACCTGGACGCAGGTGGGTTGCGACGTGTGACGTTGAAGCATGGGCTCGTATCGTCTCGACCCTAACGGGCGAGGGTGAGATCGGCCGGACTCAGCTTGCGCTCCAGTACGTCAGGTTTCGTTACGGGGCGGCAGGCCGCGCCGACGGACAGCAGGTGCTTCTTGAGGATGAGCGCAACGCCGTTGAGGCGTTCAATCGCCTGCGCAGGCAACCGCACTGCGCCATTCTTATCGGCAGCCAGCGCGTGAACTATCTTCTTGAGCCTTTTGTGGCGGATCTTTTCGGTGCGGAGCCATTTAAAGCGATAGAGCCCCGGGAGGATCCGGTTGTGCCGTTTTACCTGCTTACCGCTCAAAGAACTCCGGCTGCACCTTCATGCTTCGGCGGGCCGATCGCCCCTGCCGGCTGGCAGAGAGAAGAAAGAAACGCGCTGCTCTGGCGGGACGACCAGGGAAGGTGGCACGGCATTCCATGGGTCCGCGACAAGCAGGAGGGAGCCCTGATTCTTACGGTTTACTACCCGGGCACCCAAGCTGTTCATGTCGCGCTTTTCGGCTATTCGGGGCAGGGAACCAGACTTGCAGCTGAAAAACTTTCAACTGATCCACACCTTTTTTGGCCTCCTCCGGCTGAGATTGCCGGCCGCCAAGTGGGAGTCTATGTGCTTTGTTTTGAGACCGGAAAGGAGCGCCGCGGAAAGTCCGACGGCCGGGTCATGGATCGGATCTGCAAGGTGATCCCACTGGGCGCGTGTTTGCTCAAAGAAGGCCTGCGGGCGGGCTGAAGCCCCCGACAGGCTTTACAGCACGACGTTCAGCACGTCAAGAGATTGTACACCGGCGCGGGAAGCGGAATTGCGGTTCAGCGCCGTAAGCCCAGGTCTCTCCAGCGGGCATGGTTCTTGCCCGGCCCCCCGGTATGAAGATCTTCAAATGCCTTCCCATTGCCTGCTTTTGTTTGTTTCTAAGCTCGTGCATGGAGGACGGCCGGGTTGCCGAGACCTATCCGCCTCCCGGCACAACTGAAGTGCCCGCCCAAACGGATGTCATTATCGAGCTTTCGGGACGGGCCGTTCCTGAAACCGTAAACGACGAGACTGTTACGGTTACGGGAAGCCTTTCCGGCCTCAAGAGCGGCACATACAGCGTTGAAGGGACGACAATCCGTTTTACACCCGACACGCCCTTTGAGCCGGGTGAGGTGGTTACGGTCACTATAAGCGCCGATGTGAGGCTCCGGTCGGGAGCCTACGTGGAGCCTTTCAGCTTCAGCTTCGTCATTGAGGGCGGAACGGAAGGTGTGCAGGAAGACTTCACGCTGCTTTCTTTGAACCCTGCTCCCGAGGCTTTGAGTGTACCGCGTTCTTCGGAGCTTAAGGCTTGTTTCTCTGCGCCTGTTCTGCCTTTTACAGCAACCGGGTCGACGATCTTATTCATCAATCAAAGGCGGGGGTTGCTTAGCGCGCAAGCTCGGGTCGCCGGCGAGGATCCCACATGCCTTACCGCGCGACCTGAGTTCGAGTTTTCAGCCGGCGAGACCTACCTCTGCATTCTTTCGGAAAGAATCGCAGGAGCAGGCGGCGGGCTTGGAGGTTATGCCTTCCGCTTCAGGACATCAGCGCTTACCTGGAGCGATGCGGTCGACTCGATTGAACTTGCCCCTGAAGCAGAGGGTGCTCCGTCTGTTTGGCTGTCAAGCTCGGGTGTCTATGTGTTGGTGCCGGCCTCAGGATCTCTTGAAATATAT
>CAZGYL010000309.1:0-4125 GCA_964529985.1 uncultured Planctomycetia bacterium
CTGCAGGTGAGATCGGTTTTGAGGAGACCTTTGCGCTCAGCCCCGATCGGGCCGAAGCGCTTAAGGAGCTTGTTCCGGGAACACCCGATTACTACTACTACAGCTGTCTGTATTACCAAAGTCAGGGCAAATTCGAGCAGGTCGACAAGCTGCTTTCCGCCTGGATCAAACGCTACGGCAGAAGCCCCAGGGTGCGGGAAATCGAAAACCGCCAAGCCCTTCTCAAGTACACGGTCGATCCGAAGGGCTCTCTTTCGTACCTCATTCGCACGCTGGGCCTTTCGTTCAACCACACCCGCGTTGTGCCGGGAGCCAAACCGGCCCTTCCCACGCGCCTTGATCCTGCGGCCATAAGCTGGCAGAGGCTTGCCGAGCGCGCGCTAAGCCGCCACCGCGGCACCCTCAGGGGCTTTGAGCCCAATGCGCTCCGGCGCGCATGCACCTTGAAGCTCGACTCCTCCCAGCGCCGGGATCTGCTCCGGAGGCTGCGGGACCCCGACGTACCGAACCTCGTTGACCTCGTGCTTGCGGATCTGGCCGATCCGAGAAGCAGGCCCTTCGGCTCGCTTCCGATTCACAAACTCCTGCTCAAAGAGCAACTCCGGGAGCTTGTACGCCGCAAGCCGGACCTGCTCAATCAAAGCTCCTTTGTTGAGATCTACTTAAGCAAACTGAGGCCGAATCCGGACACCGACTGGCGCAGCGATCCGAAGCTCAGGGGCGCTTACCTGGGAGAGCTCTGGAGCTTTGTAAGCCGGCTTGCTCCAAGCCACAACTCCCTTAAAGCCCATGTCCTCTACCACCTGCTTGTGCACGAAAGCTCACAGGGTGTGTACAACCTGAACCGCTTCCTTACTTACTTGAAGCTCCCCCGCAGGAGCCCCTGCATTAACAGGGATTACCTCAGGCTGCCTCAGAACAGCAGGTACGCAGCCGATCTTAATGCAGATTACAACCGGCTTACCGCACTTCCGCCCGTTGGAAACGACGAACCCCTTATCCGCAGGTATCTTGAGCACTTCCTCCTTGACCGCGAGGACACAAAGCCCTTTGACACCTATCTCGACGAAAGCTACGTAAGGGAGCGCCTTGCAGAAACAAAACTCCTTTACGGCAGGGGAGACCCTGAGAAGTGGATAAGCCTCCTTCCCCCAAGCAAATACCAAGCGCTCAGAGACAGAGTGGATCTTGATTTCGCACCCACAAACAAGAACGTTTTTAAGCCCGCGGAGCAGGTGGGGCTTGATCTTTTCGTCAAGAACGTACGCACGCTTATTGTCAAGATCTATGTGATAAACACGCTTAACTACCTAAGGACCCATGGTGCCGACATTGACACCTCGATCGATCTGGACGGCCTTGTACCCAACTTCCAGAGGACTTTTACGTACCGCGAACCGCCGCTTCGCCGCTCCAAACGGCACTTTGAATTCCCCGAGCTCCGAGGCAGGGGTGTTTACGTGATCGACTTCATAGGAAGCGGCAAAAGCAGCCGCGCTGTTATAAGAAAAGGAACTCTCAGCTGCCTGGTGCGCACTTCGGCGGCCGGACAGGTCCTGACCGTTGTGGACGAGGAAGGCAGGCCGCTTTCCGGGGCTGAAATCTTCCTCGGCGCCCACAGGTATGTAACCGAAGAGGACGGCACCGCGGTCATTCCTTTTTCAACAGAGCCCGGTGAGAGAAAGGTCATTGTAAGCTACAAGGGTTTCGCCTGCCTGAGCACGCTCAGACACCAGAGCGAGCGATACCAGCTCACCTGCGCAGTGCATGTGGAGCGGGAAAGCCTGCTTGCAGGAGCCCAGGCCCCGCTTATCGTACGGCCATGCCTCAGGGTGAACGAAGCGCCTGTTTCAATAACGCTTCTTAAAGATCCCGTTCTCACGATAACAACGGTTGATCTCGACGGAGTGCTTTCCTCAAAGCAGTTCCGCGATCTTAAGCTTAAGGACGGAGAAGAGCTCAGGGTCACGTTCACAGTGCCTCAGAGACTCTCCCGCCTTACGGTGCGCTTGCAAGGCTCGGTGCAAGTCCTCACAAAGGATAAAACCGAAAAGCTGAGCTCTTCTGTTTCCTTCCCGCTCAACGGCATTGATCGGACCGAGAAGGTGGAGGACCTCCACCTGCGGCGCTCAGGCGATCTCTATGTGCTTGAGGTGCGGGGGAAAAGCGGTGAGAGGAGGCCTGAAAGGCCTGTTGTGATCACGCTCAAGCACAGGGATTTCACCGATCCGGTTGAACTCTCCCTTAAAACAGACCAAGAAGGGAAGATCGAGCTGGGTGAGCTCAAGGATATAGCCTGGATTAAGGCGCGCGGTCCTGAAGGAACCGAGAAAACCTGGCGCCTTACGGAGCGCAACTACAGTTATCCGCAGGTGATCCATGCACCCGAGGGCCTCCCTGTAGAGCTTCCGTACTTCGGCGGACAGGACCTGCCCCTTGAAGAGCAGTTTTCGCTTCTTGAAGTGCGCGGCGGCACCTACGTGCGGAGCCTCTCAAAAGCCATGCACCTCAAAGGCGGCTTTCTTGTGCTCGAAGGCCTCCGCCGCGGGGATTACCAGCTCATTTGCCGCCGCACGGGCAAGCGGATCTCGATCCGCATCACGGCCGGCCCTGTTGTAGGCACTTACGCGGTGGGGCCTTACAGAAAACTTGAGCTCCAGCTCCTTAAGCCGCTGCATATCCCCGCCCTGGAGGTTAAAGACGGCGATCTGGTTGTACGCCTTGCAAATGTAAGTGAAGGAACCCGGGTGCACATTACAGCATGCAGGTATCTGCCCGAGTACGATCTCTTCGGTGATCTTTCGCTTCCCTCTCTTCCCCCGCCCTGGGCTCTCTTTGTGCCTGTGCCGCAGAGCCAGTACGTTGTTGGCAGGGATATAGGTGAGGAGTACCGCTATATCCTGGAGCGAAGGCTTGCGCGGAAGTTCCCCGGGGTTATGCTCCCCAGGCCCAGCTTGCTTCTTAACCCCTGGGCGGTGCGCTCAACCCAGACAGGAAGGCGTGAAGCCCTGCCCGGTGAGGCGTTTGAGCGCATGCGGCCTCAGGGCCGCGCGTTCGCCCGCCGTGAAGGAGGAGCAGGCCGGGGGGGACCCGCACCCTCGGGTGCAGGCTTCTCAAATTTGGATTTTCTTGCTGAGCCCGCGCGGGTCTTCGTCAACCTGAAGCCCGGGCCCGACGGCACGGTGAGGTTGCCGCTTAAAAAGCTCGGCTCCTGCAACCTGGTTTACGTTGCAGCCCTCTCGCCTCTGCAGACGGTTGTGCGCAGCTTCCCGCTTCCGCAGAAACCCCTGCGCTTGAAAGATCTCTCGCTTAAAGAGCCCCTTGATCCTGATAAGCATTTCGTTCAGAAACGCGGGGTGACCGTCGTTCGGGCGGGAAGCTCTTTCAAAATCGAGGACCTCAGCACGGCGAAATTCCAGATCTACCAGTCTCTGCCCGAAGTCTTCGACCTGCTTCAGACCTTAAGCCGTAAGGACACGCTCGGTGAGTTTGCATTCCTCAAGCGCTGGGACGGGCTTTCTGAGAAGGAGAAAAGAGAGCTTTACTCGAAGTATGCATGCCACGAGCTTAACTTCTTCATTTACAAAAAGGACCCTGAGTTTTTCAAGAAGGTTGTAAGGCCTTATATTGCGAACAAGTTCCAGAAGACTTTTCTGGACAAATACCTTCTGGGCGAAGACCTGAGGCATTACCTCGATCCTTGGGCCTACAAGCGCCTCAATGTTTTCGAGCGCATTCTGCTCTCCCAGAGGATCCCCTCGGACAAGCCGAACACCGTAAAGCACCTCGAGGATCTCTTTGAGGTCACGCCCCGAAACACAGCTTACCTCGAACAGCTCTTTGAAACCGCCCTTCGGGGGAAAGCGCTCGAGGAAAAGCCGATAAGAATCGCTGCAGGAGCGGCGCCGGTCGGAGCTGTAGAGGAAACTCTAAGCGCCGGAGTGAAATTTGGAGCTCCCGAGAAAGCAAGGTTGCTCAGAGAGCGCAGGAAGGCCCGCGGGAGGGCTCCCGCGCAGCCGGCCAAACCGCAGGCTATCGCTGCAGACCGCTTAGCCCTGTTAAGCAAAGAAGCCAAGCGCCGCGCCGCCGTGCGCCGTCTTTACCGCGCTCCTGAGAAAACGAAGG
>CAZGYL010000309.1:4135-6335 GCA_964529985.1 uncultured Planctomycetia bacterium
GAGGGAGCGGCGCCTCCCGGCGCAGCCAAAGCGCGCGCCGCACGCAAAGAAATCGCTCTTGGAGAAGAATTCGACGCGCTCACCAACAAAGATCTTGGGCGCCGCGCCGCCGTGCGCCGTCTTTACCGCGCTCCTGAGAAAACAAAGGAGTGGGCTGAGAACAACTACTGGCACATTCCTCCCGAGCAGGAGACCAACAATTTGGTGCGCATAAACGCCTTCTGGCTCGATTTCGCACGCTGGGACGGCAAAGGACCTTTCTTCTCACCTCACGTTGCAGAAGCATGCCGCACCTTTACCGAGGTGGTCTTCGCGCTTTCAGTCCTCGATCTTCCATTCAAGCCCGGCGACAACAAGATAACCGTCTCGGATAAAACCCTCACCATCAAAGCCCGAACCCCTCTTCTGGTTTACCACAAGCAGATAAAACCCGCTCCTGCCTCCGGTGAGGAATTACCGATTCTTGTAAGCCAAAACTTCTACCGCTACAGGGAACGCTACAAGCGCGTGGGAGGCAAAAAGGTAGACAACTTCATAAAAGGAGAGTTCCTCGTTCATACCCCTTACGGCTGCCAGGTCGTCATAACAAACCCCACCTCTTCCAAGCAGAAACTCCAGGTGCTCCTCCAAGTGCCGCAAGGTGCGGTACCCATCCGCGGCACCCAGGCCACAAAAAGCTTAACCGTTCAGATCGATCCCTACCGCACCTGGACCACCGACTATTTCTTCTACTTCCCCAAGCCCGGCACTTACACCCTGTTTCCGGTCCATGTGGCCAAAGATCAGGAATTCGTTGCCGCGGCAAAGCCCAGAAAGCTCACTGTAGTCGGAGAACCCCGAACGGTCGACAAAAGCTCCTGGAGCTATATATCCCAAAACGCAAGCCCCCGGGAGGTGCTCCAGTACCTCAAGAAGGCCAATCTCCAGGAAACGGATCTCTCTCAAATCGCCTGGCGCATGAAGGACAGAGGCTTTTTCAGCAAGGTGACCGCTCTCCTTAGGGCCCGCCATGCTTACAACCAAACGCTTTGGTCCTATGCGCTTAAGCACAACGACGTTCGGGCCGCCCGTGAGTTCCTCGAACACCAGGAGGCCTTTGTGAGGCGCTGCGGCCCGGTTCTCCGAAGCCCCCTCCTTGTAATAGATCCTGTTGAGCGCCTCGCCTACCAGCACCTCGAGTACGAGCCCCTTATAAACGCAAGGGCCCACCCGCTGGGCGGCAAACACAGGATCCTCAACGACCGCTTCTTCAACCAGTACAAGAAACTCATGCACATCTTGTGTTACCTGCCCCGGCTGAGCGACGACGACCTTATGAGCGTAACCTATTACATGCTCCTTCAGGACCGCATAGCCGACGCCCTGCGGTTCTTCAGGCGCGTCAAGCCGCAGAACCTCGCCTCGCGCCTCCAGTACGACTACTTTGCGGCCTACCTTGCAATGGCGACCGAGAACCTCAGGCTGGCGCGCCAGACGGCAGAACGCTACTTGAAGTACCCGGTTCCGAAGTGGCGCGAGCGCTTCGCCCGCATAATCACCCAGCTTGAGGAAATTGCAGGCGCCGCTCCGAAGCCCACAAAGCCTGAAGCCGCCGGAACCGCCGAGGCTCTCGCTGCAGGAGAAGCCTCGTTCGACGTGCGGCTTGAAGGCAACCGAGTTGAGATCACCTACCAAAACCTCAAGAGCCTCAGGGTCAACTATTACCTTATGGATCTTGAGCTGCTTTTCTCGCGCAATCCGTTTATGAGCGGCTATGGAAGCGAGTTCAGCGCCATCCTGCCAAACGAAACCACCGAGCTTAAGCTCGACCCCAAGAAGCGGACCTACAGGTTCAAGATCCCCGAGGCCTTCAGCACCAAGAACGTACTGATTGAGTTTGCAGCAGCGGGACTCCGAAGAACCGTACCCTTCTTCGCAAACAAGCTCTCGGTGCAGCTCATTGAAAACTACGCCCGGCTGAGGGTTACGGACCTGCGCACCGGAAAGCCCGTTGCAAAAGCCTACGTGAAGGTCTATGCGCGTATGAAAGACGGCAGAGTGCGGTTTTACAAGGACGGATACACCGATCTGAGAGGCATGTTCGACTACGGATCGCTCAGCACCGATGACCTCAAGAACGTAAAGCGCTTTGCAATCCTCATTATCTCAGAGAACGCAGGATCGGTGGTGAGGGAAGCGGCGCCTCCCGCGCGGTGACGCA
>CAZGYL010000310.1:0-6328 GCA_964529985.1 uncultured Planctomycetia bacterium
TTCTGGCGTCTTCCCTCGTCGCGCATTCCTTAAGAAGGGGGGGACGGGAGGGGGGGATTTCAAGGGACAGCCGGAAGCCGAGCGGTCCGAGCTCACCTGAATGCTTGCGACTCTTGTCTGAGAGGCGCTCGGCCGAAAGCCTACGTACGACATTGGTCTTTCGCAGTCTTGACCGCGAACGAGAAAAAGATTCTACGAATCATGCACACTTATATCAACCTGAGCAAGAAGCCACGCCGGTGAGGCTCTCAAAAAGCGTCAACGCTTTCGGGGAGCACTTTCCTCAAGTGCAAGTTCGCCTCTGATGAGCTGCTGTTCGATGATGCCCAGGAACGCACTGGTAAGGAAGTAAAGCAGCAGGCCGGAGGAGAAGTTATAGAAGATCACCCCGAAGAATATCATCATGAAACCCATCATGCGCTGCTGCTGCCTCGCCTGTTCGTCTTTAGGCTTGGGAGAAAGCTTCTGCTGCACGAGGGTCAAAATGATATACAGGATGGGAAGTACATTCAGATAGCGCCCCAGAAGCGGGATCGTCGTACCGAATGCAAGAGTCTTGTCAGGCTGCGACAGATCATCTATAAGGCCGAAAAAGGCAGGGGCCTGCCTCAACTCGATCGAAACCCGGAAAACGTTTATCAGGGCCACCCATATCGGAAGCTGTAGCAGCATCAGGAGGCAACCGCCCAGCATTTGCGAAGGGTTCACACCGCGTTCCTGCATCAAGCGTTGCGTTTCGCGGTGCATTTTCTGGCGGTTGTGCTTATACCTTTCCTTGATCTTTTCCAGCTCGGGCTGAATGGCTTGTATCTTCTTCTGGTAGGCCTGCATGGCCTTCTGGTTGCGCTTATTCAAGGGGTGGAGCGCAGCCTTGACAAGCAGGGTCAGAAATACGATAGCCAGACCGTAATCAAACAGTACAGACCGCAGGCCTTTAAGCAGTGCGAGGAAGAACTTAACAAGGAAAGCAGGCGCGATAAAGCTGCCGTAGCGGATAATGGCCGGGTACTCCATACGGCGGTAGGCCGCAAGCTCCTTCGGATCCTTGGGCCCCAGGTAAAGCTGGTATCGCTGTAGCTTGGACTCCCATGCGTCCGGCTGGCTACTTACCAGCAAAATACGTGCGGTTCTCGGGACCTTTTTCAGAGCTTCTCTTTTTTCCTGCTCTGAAAGTTGCCCGGGGTCCTTTTTCTTCGAGATCGCATAAAGTTTGAGGGCCTCACCAACGAACCGCGGATCAGGACGTATCTCAATCCTTCCTTCGCTTACGAACGAGGGAGCCAGCTTTTCTTCCCGGCCGCTTACGCCGCGCAGGATCGCTGCAAAATAGCGGCGGCATACAGCTCCCCAGACCACGCCTTTTTTCTCGGGCGGCGGGTCGCTTGTTTTTCCGGATACACCGAAGTGTTTCGCGTGAATGAAACCGCCGGCCGTCTGAACTCCAATGTAAGCTTCCAGGTAGTCGTTCTTATCGGCTTTTGCATTTATTCCGAAAGGCCCGGCCAGTGCGTAAGCAACACGCGGTCCGCTTTGTTCGACCTCGATCTCCACATGCCGCGCTTGGGCCGGAAGCCGGAACGTTTTTTCAATCCGCGTTTCGCCGATTTTAATCGCGAAAACAACTACTGAAGGATCTTTCCCTGGAAGAAGCTCCCAGTTGCAGTGCTCCAAGTCCGGCGCTTTCGGATCCAGGAGTTTCAAAGCGCCTGCAGGCGGTGCCTCCGGAGTGGCGCTCCTGTCGAAAAGGACCAAAAGATGCGCGGGATCAGCCCGCTTTTTGGCCTCCGCGCTGTCCCAATAGTCAAGCAATGTAACCTTGAAGATTCCCGCACCCCTCGAGGAAAGAACCAGCTTGAGGTACTTATTCTTGAGCTCTACTTTTTTTTCGGGGAATTGCGGGGCGGGGCGCCCCACAGGCTTCTGTACCTCGGCGACTCCGACTTCGGGCTTCCGTCCTTCAGGCTCCTTGTGTGCCACCTGCGCCGGCTTCTCCACCCCCCGAGGCCGGTTTCGGGGTGGAGGTGCGAAGTACCGGGACCAAACCACAAGGACCAGAAAGGAAAGCGCAAGCGCAAGGAGAACGCGCTTTTCCATGCCGGCCTGGGGGCTGGTTGGTCCTTCCACTTCGGTACTACTTCCCTTCGCGAAGCCGCCGAGCCAAATAAGCCGGCAGGTTCGTGCCGGCGAAATCCTGGATCGCCTTTTCGACATCGTAGGGGACACGGCGGAAACGCACGGTCCCCATGTCGTAAATCACGTAACAGGCGCGCGGATCGCCGTCTCGCGGCTGCCCTACAGATCCCACGTTCACAAGAACCTTTCGGTCTGCAAGCTCGTAGCAGGAATTGCCGGACGAAGCGCGGCAGGAGTAGTAGCCGTCTCCCGTGCAGTTATCCTCGAAAATTCCTGGAATGTGGGTGTGCCCCACGAAACAAACCCGGCCGTCGAAAGAAGCGAAGACCTCGTTCATCTTGCGCTGATCGCGACAGTCCAAAAAGAAGATATACTCCCGGAAAGTCTCCCCGGGCCTCGGTGAGCCATGCGCGTAAAAGGTGTCTCCTTCTTGGTGCCTGTCCGGCAAACCGCCGAGAAAGTTCCAGATCCTCCGGTCCTCCTCCTCATATTCGCCCCCCACCATAAGCGCATCATGGGTCCACAGGATCGCCCGCCTGGCTTTTTCATTGAAGCCTTCCGGCCGGTTGAGCACCGCGTCCTCATGATTGCCCTTAAGCGTGAAGCGGAAGTCAAAGGCCACCCTCAAACATTCCCTCGGACGGGGCCCGTAGCCGACCACGTCACCCAAGCAGACGATTTCGTCGACTTTCTGTTTTTCCAAGTCAGCGAGAACGGCCTGAAGCGCTACCAGATTCCCATGAATGTCGGAGAGAATCGCCTGACGCAATCACTGCCTCCGATTGCTTTTTGAGGCCACACAGCACAAGCCGAGTACTCCAGATCCAGCCCCGTCCCCGGCAGCAGCCGCCGTGCCGCAAGCCAGTAATTCTATCACCCGCCTCAAGGCTGTCAACCGGGGCCCTAAAAGCCCGCGCAACCTTCGAGGGTGTCGGCGGTGGGGTCCTCACCTGGTTCGGGGAAAGGCTCCGGCGGAGGCGCCCCGGTGGTAAAGAGATAGGAGAGCAGATACCAGGCATCGGCTGTATTTATAAGCCCGTTGTCATCCACGTCGGCCGCATCAAGCGGCCCTCCCACGATCTGGACCCCGTGAATGAAAGAAAGCAACGCGGTGACGTCCCGCCGGTCCACCGTGCCGTCCCCGTTGACATCGCCCCGGACAAACAGGGTTCCGCGGTACGTGAAAACCGGTCCTTCAATCTCGATTCCGCCGTAGGAAAGCCTGAGAGTCACCTGGCCGGTCTCAGGCGGAACTTGAGGGCTGAACGCCACAAGGCGGTGCTCATCAACAATGCGCACTTCGGGTGACTCGTACTGCCCGAATCTGACTACGACACCTTCGTGGAAACTCGCACCTTGAAATGTCACGCGCGCTGCACCGCAGATCGAGCCGGAAGTTGGAGTCACTTCGGTTACGGCAAAGGGCTCGTAGGTGAACGCATCGGGCAGGGAAGCGGGTTCTCCGCCCGGATTACGCACGGATATCGTCACAGAACCCGGTTCGTGTGGAGGAGTGAGTACTTGGAGCTCGTTCGTTGAAACAAAAGTCACGCGATCGGACGAAAGCGCGTTCCCGTCGAAAAGAACCTCCGTCAGTTCAAAGAACCCGCCTCCGGTGATCGTCACCAGGGTGTCTCCGAATCGACTGCCGTGATCCGGCTCGATCCCCGAGATGGACACAGACGGCACCGTGTAAGTGAACGGGAACGGAGCTTCCTGAGCCGGCGTTCCGGGATTGCGCACGGCAACCGTCACCTGACCTGCGCCAGGCGGCATACGGCATTTCAGCTCATTTTGGTTGTGGTACACCACGTTGCTTTGCTCAATGGGCGTCCCGTTCAGCAGAACCTCTGTTTCAGGAATGAAGTTGGCACCACTTATGGTGACCACGGTTCCGCCTGACGCCGGCCCCGTTCGAGGCTGGAAATCCGTGATCGAGGCCGGTGTATCCACGTAAGTGAAAGGCACAGGCGCAGAGGCCCGCTCGCCGCCCGGAAGCTGGCAGATCACGGTGACGGTACCGGTGCCCGGCGGGCTTACGGCATGCAGCTCGGTCGCGCTTGCGAATTCCACTTGCGGGGCTTCAGTTTCACCGAAGTAAACCACCGAACCTTGTTCAAATCCGCGCCCCGTAAGCACAACCTGGGTTCCTCCCTTGTATGTGCCGCGGTCGGGCGCGATACCGGTTATCGCGAAAGGAACCGGATCGTAGTGGAAAACAGCCGAGGCTTCACCCTGCGAGGTCCGGACCACAAGCGCTACATCGCCTTCAGGTCCCGGAGGCGAAACCGCCTCGATCTGGCTTTCCGACAGCACGGTGAAGGAGGCGGCTTCCGCCGTTCCGAAGAGAACCGCAAGGACGTCGATAAAATTCTCCCCTGATATCAGAACCGTCGTTCCGCCGCTTGCAGGCCCGTGATCGGGATCAAGCGAGGAAATAGCCGGCGGCAAAACCGTGTAGGTGTATCCGTTCGACAAACCGGCCACCTGGCCGTCCGGGCTTCGCAGCTCCACGTCCACGGGGCCCGGGGCCTCAGCTTCCGGCGTGCGGACGACTGCGAAGGTGCCGGCGTTCCGGTCGATTGCGAGCACCGTGCTCTGGCGGCTTCCGAAAAAGACGCGCACGCCGGCGGGAATCCCCCGCCCTTCAATGCGTACCTCGTGCCCGCCGATTACAGGCCCCGAGTCAGGCCGCACGTTTAAGATCCGAAGAGGTTCATAGCTGTAGGCGCCGGGAAGTTCCGCCTGGCCGTTACGCGTCCTGACCGTAACGGAAACGATGACAGGTTCAGCCGGAGGAGCGCTGCGGTCAAGCGGCGGCACGCGGCAGACAATAAGGTCGTCGCGGGCTTGCAGTACCTCAGCCGGCTCGGTGTCGAAACGCACCGACGCATACGAACCTTCACCGAAACCCGATCCGTGAATCTCAACCGTATTACCTCCGGAGAGAGGCCCGTGGTTCGGCTTCACCTCGGAAACTTCAGGCGGCCCGATCACCTGAACATCAGCGCCTATCGCCGCCTCCAAGTAATCCCCAATCACCCAGCCGAGGGGATTCAGCATCGGCTTGTGGCTCTGCCCCTGAACGTTCACCCGCCCGAAACTTATTTCCTCGCCGGAGCCCCCCACGCCCACGGCTTTGAACTGCAGGTAGGCAAGCACGCGATGGAATCCGGGAGGCAATGCTATGACCTGGGGTTGAAACTGGGCGATCCATGCAACAACGCCGGTTCCGTTCTGGGGATCAACGTTCACCGCGTAAAAGAGGCCCCGCGGGGTGTCTGTTTCTTCAAGCGTGCCGCCCAAGACCTCAAGCGTGTCCTTGTCCGCCGAAAAAGCTATATTGAACCCGATAAGCGGTTTTTCAAAAGTGCCGAAAACAGGCACGGCAAACGTGTCGCCCACCGAAAGGCCGCTTACGGATTGAGCCAGAATGTACCTGCAGCTTACAGTGACCGTGCTGTCGGCGGGGGGAAGCACGAGCAGCTCGTCACCGGGATAGTGAACCCTGAGCTCGGCGAGCCGCACGGCCACAGCGGCCTTGCTCTTATCCGGCGGCTCACGGTCATAGCCGTAAAGCGCAAAGTCACCTTCGGTTTTTGCAAAGAAGGTGACAAGCGGGAGCTTCTCTCCGGGGCCGACGGATCCTGTCAGCCGCACTTCAATGCTGTACCACACACCGTCGGTTGTAGTAGGATCGCCCGCCTCGACCGTCAATCCCGGACCTGCTTCCCAGCCTGTTATGATCAGTCTTTTCTTATCGCCTCCGTCTACGGCTCCCCCTTGATACCTGAAGCGGAATTCGATCTCCTGAGCCGTATCTACAAGATCGGCCTGAACAACAAGCGGGACATCCTCAAGTCCCGCCCCTGTTACAACAGGCTCGAGATATACCTCTGTTGCAAAGCGCACTTCGCAGCCCGGAGGGCCTCCTTCTCCGGAATGAAGCTCCCCTGCGTATCGAACCAAAATCTCGTATCGATACGTGCCTACAAGCTGATCAACCGTATCGGTATATGAATCGGCCTCAGGGGAAAGATCAACCGATCCACGATCGACTTCCGTTCCACCAGGGGAAATCCAAAGCCGCTTGAGAACCTGTCCCTCATATGAAAAGTGATCGTAGGGAGTACTGCCGTTGTCCCATGAGAGTTCAATTTGAGAGCCACCTGCATGGTGGCATGAAAGATTCGCG
>CAZGYL010000311.1:0-6324 GCA_964529985.1 uncultured Planctomycetia bacterium
TCGAGAACATGTATTTCGAGCTTCCCGATTGTATCGGGAATCCACCTCGGCGGGGGCATCTCCCCAGATTCTCATTCGGGGGAATATACATGGGGACCCAACCGACCGGCGGAGAGCTTATTTTTGCTACCATCCGCCTGGAACCTGCCCCGGAAGAGAGAACCCGATTTTTCGTGCGGGGAGATTCAAACGCCGATGGCCGTCTTGACATAGGGGATGCGATCTTTCTGCTTTCTTATCTTTTTAGGGGAGGTCCTCCACCTGTATGTCCGGATGCAGCCGACGCCGACGACAGCGGCACATTGGGACCGGCAGATCCGATTGTGATCGTCAAAACGATACTTTTGGGCGAGAACACTGTACTTCCTCCGTATCCTATCTGCCGTCTTGACCTCACAGAAGACGAGTTGATTTGCACTGAAGGCCACCCTCCCTGTCTGGATTAGCTGTTGCTGAGGTACGAACGCAGAAAATCCGGGCTTCAGTTCTTGACGCCGCCACTTTATCCTTTATTCTTTAGACCCTGCTGATTCAAGAGCGCCGGACAGCTTTAAACGTTGTGGAGGTAACGGTGAAACTTCCTGAAAGAGCCTACCCTTTCATAGAAAAGCTGCGCAGATTCGTCAACGGTCCCGAAATGCGGAATTTCGCCGCCGCAGGGCTGAGCGAATTTGGGATCCATGAGACCGACAAACTCAGCCGAGCCGAGTTCGAATTCTTGGAAGACTACTTGGCCTTCTCCCACACGGACAAAGAGGGGAAAGCCGCTGTTGATCATCTCCTGAAGCGGCATGCCTTGGAGCTCACAGCTGAAGAGCGTCAGGTTTTCCGCAGATTCAAGGGATCGGTCTTAGGATTCTTTTTTATTGAGCGTATTTCTCCGGGAGAAGGGCTGACTCTAAGGCTCTGCGGGCGGAAAGAAACCTACTGGGTCCGGGAAAAAAACCTTTCCCAAACCGCGGAAAGAGGTGAGACCCTGATCGCCAGGATCATCCCTTACAGGCGGCACTGGGAAATTTCCTCTGTGTTCGGGCGGATCGCCCCCGAGTTCGGTTATGTAGCCGAGCGGGCAGCGCGGGCCGCGGGCCCCGAAGCTGAAAAAATTTCTCAGGACCCGGTGTGGATCTTCCAGCGCATTGTCAGGGCCTCCGGAAAGGAGCGGGCCAGAGCACGAAATATCGTTGAGGCGGAGCTTTTCGCCGCTCAGGTTTTTTCGAAATTCGGTATGAAGATCACTGTGAAAGAACTGCAAGAACGCATGCAGAACGTTACCGTGCCGTCGCAGTTATTCAAGAAGGAAGAACTTCCGGTCTTCAGCAGTGAGCGGGAATTGCAAGAATTCTATAGCGCTATTTTCGATCTGTGGAACTACACTCCGCGCAGGCACTTGGGGGAGCTCGCTCCTGTTGAAGCGTATAGGAGGCAACACAGGCCCTCAGCCGCCCTCACCAAGCGCGCCCTTGCCCAAGATCTTCTGCGGACGGTCAGACAGGAGGTCGATCTTTCGAAATATGAAACGGCCGAGGAGGCAAAGGCCGCTACGACAGCCGCTACACGGCGGTGGTTTGAAACTCCGCAGGAGGAACTCGGCGGGCTTACACCCGAGGAGGTAATGGAAGGTCTTTTACCCTATGAATCACCCGATCCGAATTCATTACCTCCTATAAACAGACCCCTCTGGCCCAGGCGGAAAGCCTGCTATTGCATAGAAAGGGCACTTGCCGAAGAGAAGGATTACCTCGCTGCGTTTACTGCGGGACACCTTTTGCGTTGGGGCGAGACTTTGCCTTACGACCTCTTGCACGATTTGCTGGAAAACACGGCAATAGCTGACACCACCCTATCTGTGATCATGCATTTCAATCGGGATAAGGCCGAAGAGGCCCTTGCTATAAGCAACCTGGTCGAAGTTCCTGAGGCCGAACCATACAGAGAAGCGCTGCGTGCAGGCAGGAGCGTTGATTCGATCGACCTGCGGACGCGAATCAACTACCTGAAGGCTCTTTCTCTGTGGGGAGATCCTCATGTCGCTGGATTCGCTCTTGACACCTTGAGGCAGATTGATCCTGCAGAAGCACGAGAGGCCGCGCGGGAGCGTTTTGACAATGTGCGGGGTTTTTACTCCAAATTTTCCACTCTGGGTTATCTCATAGCCGGAGGTGATGAGTCTGTAGTGCAAGCCGCCACAGACGAGATTCTGGCAGAACTCGCTGATTTGGACACCGTTCCGCGTATTATTCCCGATATTCCCCATGCGTTCGGTACTTACGGTATCTGCTTGTGGCGCAGGATATTTCGCGCCATGCAAAAGGACCCGGATCCGGATTCAGTAGAACAGCCACCTCTCGATCCACTCAGTTCCTATACGGATCCGAGTGCCAAAGAACGCCTCGACCTCTTATACGAACATAAGCATGGTGAAGATTTTGATCGGGCATGGCGCAACCACAACTGGAAAAAGTTCATTCAGGCCGCAGCCTCTGTGCTCCCCGAACTTCTGGATCACGCCGCTTCAAAAAATCCGTTTTTCGAACCTGCTGCGAGGGGAATTCTCGCATTTTTCCGCAAGGCGAATCCCAGAATGATTTTGCATGGCTTCGCCCCCCATTTGATCAAGTGGTTCGCTGAAATCTACGCTTTCGCAACAGCTCTGGCTCTAAGAGGACGTGATCCGGTCCGTGAGTATCCAACGGTCAAAGGCGACGTTGAAGCTGTATTGTCGCTGCTGAGACTCGATGGCTACTGGTTATCACCTCCTGCACTCTCCGAGATTGCAGCGACTGTACCAGAAGATACTTTGAATGAGCTGGCTGATTCCCCCAGTCTCTACGTTTTCCTGAACACGGCCTTTATCAAAGCCGTGATCGATCCTGTGCCTGTAATCGAAGAGATGTTCACGGCCTTGGAAGAGGATCCGGGCTCGACCGACATGCTTGTAAGCCATATCGTCCGTTTGCACGGCGATCAAGTGGTCGAGGCAGCTATGGAACTTTTTGAAGAAGAACCGTACGTTGAATCTTTAGGAGCTTTGATCCGTATACTCGGGACCGCAGGTACAGAACGCGCACAAGCCTATCTTGAGGGGGTGTTGCAGTGGGCTGTCAGGGAAATGCCCATCCCCGATTTTATTACGGAAGCCTGGCCGATCCTGACGCCCGCTTCGGCGAAATGGGTAGCGGGGCTGGTTGCCAAAGGTCGAGCTGACATGGAAGCCGTAGCGGAAATGTACGAGCTGATCAGCGAGCCCCTACCCGCAATTCGTGCACTCCTGGAATTGGCCGATCTTAAGGAATCGGCTCATCAGTTCATGGAGGAGGCGCTTGAGGCCTATAGACGGGAGAACCCTGAATCCTGATAAGCGACATTTGGAAGCAACGTCCGGCCGATCCACAATATAGCCGGGCCGCCCGCCAACCGGTTGTCACCCCAACGTTTCCATTTTTCGTCCCAAATATACATTTACCTGGCCGAAACGGATTGTATGATGAAATGTGAAATCGAGGGCCGTCGCTACGCTGCGAGAAGACTCTGACAGCCGTTTGAATGGGACGCGCCGTCACACAAAGTTGAGAAGTCGGAGGGAAGACAAAAACTGTGCAGAAATTGCGCATCGCAACGAGAGAGGTGTCCTTTCAGAACAGAACATAGAAGAGGGAGTCAGCGGCGTTCAAGGGAAGGAGGTGGAAAATGTGTGTTCTTTTGAGAACGCTTCTGATTGGAGTTTCTTTTTCGGTTACAGCATGTCCTGTGTGCCGGGCGGCTGTCATAGTGGTGGATCAGGCCGGCGGCGGGGATTTTACAGAAATCCAGCCGGCGCTCGATGCGGCCCAGGCTGGCGACCAGATCCGCGTGATGCCGGGCGAGTACGTAATCTCAGTGCCGATCAACTTCAGGGGAAAGGCCCTCAGACTCTACAGCGAGTCCGGCCCACAAGTCACCACAATCCGGATGGCTAAAAACCGTCAGGACCCCAAGAGGGCGAGCGTCGTGATCTTTGAGTCCGGGGAGACGGAGGAATCTGTGCTTGAAGGATTTACACTCACAGGTGGGCGAGGGAGCAAGGGGCTGGACGGTGGCGGCGTATACTGCTACAGGTCTTCGCCCACGCTTATAAACTGCACAATTACAGGTAACTCGGCGCACTCCGGCGGCGGCGTGTTCTGCGTTATGAACTCTTCACCTGTGCTCACAAACTGCACTATCTCGGGCAACTCGGCGGTGTTCGGCGGCGGCGTGTTCTGCTACAATTCCTCGCCTGTAATTACAAACTGCATCGTATGGGACAACGCGGGCGGATCTATCTACATCAAGCAGATAAACGGAGATAGTTCAAACCCCCAGGTTACCTTCTCCTGCATTGAGGGCAAAGAGCTCTGGCCCGGCGAGGGCAATATCAACGCAGATCCGCTTTTCTGCGGCTGGCCGTCTGATGAGGTTTGGGTATCCGATCAACAAGGGCTTAAGGAGGCACTCAGCGGATTCGATCTTTCGCTCTCGGCGGGCTCACCCTGCCTTGGAACCGGAAAGGACGGTAGTGACATGGGATCCATGCCACGAGGTTGCGAGACCCAGGGATCGGTCCGGCGTCTCGTCCGCCTTGAAGCCGGCACTTACGATATCCGAGGTCTGGTATTGACCCACCGGCTGAGTATTGTTGGGAGAGGGGAAAATAAAACGACACTCGAGGGAACCGTTTGGGGGCTTCGGACAGGCTGTCTACTTTCAGATTTGAAGGTTACAAAGGGTAATCAAAGCGGAATTGTCGTTTCGCCTGGTGAGGCACCCGAGATAGCAAATTGCATGATCTCAGGGAACTCGACACAGCGCCGCGGCTACGGCGGTGGAGTGCTCTGCTACAATTCCTCACCTGTGATTACAAACTGCACGATCTTGGGCAACTCGGCTGTCTACGAGGGCGGTGGCGTGTTCTGCTACAATTCCTCACCTGTGATTACAAACTGCACGATTTCGCGCAACTCGGCGGTGTACGTCGGGGGCGGCATTTACTGCGGCAAGGAGTCCTCACCGGCTCTTACAAACTGCATAATCTCGGGGAACTGGGCGGTGTACAACGGCGGCGGCCTGGGCTGCCTCAACTCTTCACCGAGTCTCACAAAGTGCACGATCTCGGGAAACTCGGCAAGCGCAGGTGGCGGTATATACTGCGGTGGGAACTCTGTGCTCATAAACTGCACGATCTCAGGCAACGCGGCGGTGTCCGGCGGCGGCGTGTTCTGCAGCGATTGTTCGCCTGTTGTAATTACAAACTGCATCATATGGGACAACGCAGGCGGATCTATCTACTTAAGAGGAGGTGACTCAAATCTCCACGTTTCCTTCTCCTGCATCGAAGGCGAACAGCCCTGGCCCGGCGAAGGCAATATCAACACAGATCCACTTTTCTGCGGTTGGCCGTCTGATGAGATTTGGGTATCCGATCAACAAGGGCTTGAGGAGGCACTTAGCGAATTCAATTATTCGCTCTCGGCAGGCTCACCCTGCCTTGGAACCGGAAAGGACGGTAGTGACATGGGATCCATGCCGAGGGGTTCTGAGACCCGGGGATCGGTCCGGCGTTTCGTCCACCTTGAGGCCGGCACTTACGATATCCGAGGTCTGCTGTTGACCCACTGGGTGAGCATTGTTGGGAGAGGGGAAAATAAAACGACACTCGAGGGAACCGTTTGGGGGCTTCGGACAGGCTGTCTACTTTCAGATTTGAAGGTTACAAAGGGTAATCAAAGCGGAATTGTCGTTTCGCCTGGTGAGGCACCCGAGATAGCAAATTGCATGATCTCAGGGAACTCGACACAGCGCCGCGGCTACGGCGGTGGAGTGCTCTGCTACAATTCCTCACCTGTGATTACAAACTGCACGATATCGGGTAATAACTCGGCGGAGGGCGGCGGCGGCGTGTACTGCTATAAGTCTTTGGTGACCCTTCTAAACTGCACGATCTCAGGGAACTCGGCGGAGTACCGCAGCGGCGGCGTGCACTGTGGCTGGGACTCGTCGCCGACTCTTACAAACTGCATCGTATGGGACAACCTGGGCGGATCAATCTACCTAATAAGTGAGCGTAGCTCAAATCCCAAGGTTTCCTTCTCGTGTATCGAAGGCGAAGAGCTCTGGCCCGGCGAAGGCAATATCAACTCAGATCCGCTGTTCGTTCAGCCGGGCCACTGGCACGACAACGGTACTCCGGACAATCCATGGGACGACATCTGGATTGAAGGCGACTACCACCTCAAGCCTGGTTCCCCCTGCATTGACTCCGGAACTTCACAAGGAGCACCGAGCTTCGACATTGAGGGAAACAGCCGG
>CAZGYL010000312.1:0-6316 GCA_964529985.1 uncultured Planctomycetia bacterium
TTAGGATGCGTGGGGTTTGGGAGCGGTGGCGGAGGAGAGAGCCGTGAAAGAGGATTCGAAGTTGAGCAGGCGGGAATTTTGGCGGTGCAGTGGGGCTGCGGCGGTTTTGGCAGCGGGCTCGAGGGCGCTTGGAGGTGGGAAGCTCGCACTTGAGGGAGGTAAGCCGGTCAGGGAAAAGCTTCTTCAGGCGCGGCCTTACGGGGCGCAGTTGTATGGGGAAGAAGAACGGCGGCAGCTTTTTGAAGTAATTGATTCGAAGAGTCCGTTCAGGTGGTGGGGCCTTGGAGCCGGGAGGCCGCCGAAGGTTCTTGAGTTCGAAAGGCGGTACGCAAAGTACGTTGGTGTGGAGTACGCTCTTGGCGTTACCTCGGGCACTGCAGCTCTTATGTGCGCCATGGCTGCTTTGGAAGTTGGGCCGGGGGATGAGGTGATCCTTCCTGCTTGGACATGGTACGCATGCTATGACGCTGTTGTACTTGCAGGCGCTCTGCCTGTTTTTGCTGAGATCGATGAGTCATTCAATATCGATCCTGAAGATGTGGAACGAAAGATAACGCCGAGGACCAAAGTCATAATGCCGGTGCATCTTCAAGGCACACCTTGCGACATGGATAGGATAATGGCGATCGCAAGGAAACACGGCCTTAAGGTGCTTGAAGACTGTGCTCAGTGTGTGGGCGGAAGGTACAAGGGGAAAGTTGTGGGATCGATGGGAGACGTTGGGATTTACAGCTTCCAGCTGAACAAGACGATCACCTCGGGAGAAGGGGGCGCTCTTGTGACGCGTGATCCGGTGCTCTTTGAACGGGCTTCGCGGTTTCATGATGTGGGGGCCTTCAGGGGGCCGCACCTTAGGCTTGTGGGAAGAAGCTCTGTGGGGCCGTTTGCAGCACCTAATTTCCGGATGAGCGAATTTACAGGCGCTGTACTGATTGCGCAGTTGGGGAAACTTGAGGGGATTTGTAGAGCTTTGCGCAAAATGTACAAGCAGGTTCGGGGAGGGCTTGAGGATCTTCCCGGGGTGCGGTTCCGCCTGAGCCCTGATCTAGAAGGTGATCTGGGAGTAGCTGTGTTCATTGACCTTGGGAACCGAAAGCGCAGGGATCTTTTCATTAAGGCCATGTGGGCTGAGAGGGTGGCTGCGGGGCCGCCTTCAGGATCGGTTATCCTCCCTTTGGATCGGCGGATACGGAAAAAAGCAACTGTGCACCCAATGTGGCCTTCGTTTCGGGACGAGAGGGGAAAGGCGATTAGGTACGGTAGGGAATGCTGCCCGCGTACGATCAATATCCTGGGACGCTATGCGGGTGTGACTTTGGATCCGAGCTTCGGGCAGAAAGACATTGAGGACATTGTAAAGGCCGTGCGAAAGGTTTACTTGGCACTCAGGGCGGCATGAAGGGGGGAGTGTGAGGTGGTTTTTGGGCAGTGAAGTACGTTTAAGAAGAACTCTCCTCTTGTACCTGAGCTTCAACTTCAATGCCGCATATGAGGGCGTTGCCTTTTTGGGGAGGAATCTGATATTGAGGAAACCGTCTGTAACTGCGACTTGAAAGGTCTTGACAGTGGGGAGCGGCGACTGCGCGCTTAAGGGATCGAAGGGACCAAGAACCCGCTTCCCTTGAAGCTCAACTTCAAAGAGCCTTTTGCCAGGGCGCAGGAAATAGGGCTCTGAGAAGAAAAGCTTTACTCGATAGGTCCCCCTTGGAAGCGGAATGCGGTAGCCGGGGCGGAGGGCTCCCCGGTTTGCAAACATGCGGTAAGTTTTGTAAACGTGGGGGAGGGAAGAAGCCTCAAGCTCGATCTGGGACTTCCTATGCAGGCCTCCTGCGAAAAATGCGTCCTGCACCCAGACCTTTCCGCTTTCATTGGCAAACTTAGGACCGCCACAATTCACTCTCCATGTGTGCTCCGCACTAAGGCCGCGGTAGAGGCTGAGAACAGCCGCTCCGTATTCTCCGGCCTCAGGCTTAACGGAATCCAAGCGGCGCAAAGCCTGGGCCGGGGAAAGGCCGAGATCAAGGAACGCGATCTTATGCCAGAGATCCCAAAGCTCATGCCGGTCTGTAAAGAGGGGGAGCGCGGAGCGAAGAAGTTTTTCAGCCTCAAGCGTCTTTCCGCTTTGGCGCAGTATTTGGGCAAGGCTGAGGTGGGGTAGGGCGGAGGCGGGATCTTTTGCTATGAGCTGTGAGAGCTTTTCTGCGGCTTCAGAAGGCCGGCCTTGTTCGGCTAGAAGAAGGGCCTTGAGGTAAAGCAGAATGTTTCTTTCTGAAGGGGCTTCTGCAAGCTGGGAGAAAGCCTCAAGAAGCTTTCTGCCGGAGGCGGGCTCGGGTCGGAGTTCTCCGACAAGTACGGCATTGAAGTAAAAGGCCCATGGCCTGCGGGCTCGGTTCAGAGCTTGGATCGCAAGGCAGTTTTCTCCGGGCCTCAGTCGCTGGGCGGGAATCTCAATGCGATAGAGCCTCAGCTTGTTGCCGGTAGAAGTGGCGTTGAAAGGAATCCTCACACCAGGATCACCGGCACAGAAGCGGCCGATTTCCTTTCCGTTCAGGTACGCAACAAAACCCGGGGCCTTAACTGCAAGGTAAAGGCGGCGGTAGTTGAGGGGGGCTTGTACGCTGAAAGAGCGCCGCAGATAGAGAGTGGTATAAGAGTCGAGTATGCCGGGAAGCCAGGTGCGATAGCGAAAGCCAAGTGCGTTTCCAAAGGGCCCGTTGGCTTTTTCCCAATGGCGGTCAGCGAATTCGACTGCGGTCCACTCCAGGCCTGAAGAAGGTTCACACGTTCCTTTGAAGAAGCGCCAGGGAGAGTCTCCCTTTAACAGGAATTCGCTTCTGCCTTGTTCAAGCAGTAAACGGGCAGACTCGTAGGAGGCGATTCGGGGAAGAAACAAGCGGCGTTTTTCTGAAAGCAGAACCTGTAAGCTCGGATCCACATCTTCAAGCCGAAGCGCTTTTTCCATGGCTGAAATCGCTGCTGCGGTTTGTCCCGATTCCTCCAAAACCCTTGAGAGCGCAAGCAGGACAGCGGGATTTTTTCCTTTGGATCTGCTTGCCGCAAGGCGCGCGTAGTGAAGAGCTGTGGGCATATCATCGCTTTTGCCGCAGATGGCAAGAGCAAGGCCCAGAGTGCTTAGCATTCGAGGAGGTGCATCTTGGAGGCCGCCTTTCTCAAAATCGGCTTTAATTGAAGCCGTGAACTCTGAAAGCGTTTTTTGCAACTTCGGAGAATGGCTCTGGGTTAAGAGCTGTGTTACAAGGTCATGCGTTTCATCGTGGTCGGGTACGCGCCTGAGGACCCACCTGTAGAGATCAAGCGCTTCTTTATGCTTTCGGAGCCGCTCAAGAAAAGGCCCGAAATCAGAAAGTCCCATGAGGTCGAGAGGGTGACCTCTCAAGCACCATTTTGAGAAAACACGAAGGGTCTTGCGGTACTGATCGTAAGTGTTTGCCGCGTCGCCTTTTGCGTAATAGGTGACAGCAAGGGCCATGCGTGCAGGTATCGTGTCCCTGAGGGCAAAGGATTTCTTAAGGCTCTCAATGGCGCAGTCAAATTTTCCTTTATGTGCCTGGACGCCTGCAAGCAGGAGGAAACCCCGCGTGCCGCGGGGGTTGAGCCTGATTGTTCTTCGTGCAAGCTCAAGGGCTTCCTCAGTATAGCCGCGAAGGGTGTAAGCCCAGCAGAGCACAGCGCATGCTACGGGATCCTGCGGCTCTGACCTAAGTACGGCTTTGGCAGCAAGAATGGCCCTTGTGGACTGGCCGCTTACCATGAGCAGTGGCCCCTTGGTGCGCTTGCGCAGGATCTCATCGCCGATTCTCTCAGCCCATTTAAGCCCCTGCTTGGTATCGCCGAAGTGGTAGTAACGGATGGCGAAGGCTTGGGCTGCTTCTGCCTTAAGCTGCGTTTTGTCGTAAAAGCGCCTTAGCACTTTTTCCGCCTCTGCAGGTGCGCCGTCGTAGTAGTAAGCTTCTGCAAGCAGGAGGACCGGCATAAGGCCTTCGCGCCACTGGTTTGCTGCAACTGCGAAATCCCGCTCTGCTGCCGGGAACTCCTTAAGCCGCAGGAACGCCATGCCCCGCTGGAGGTGCATCTCAGCTGCCGACCCTACGTACATTTTGTCCCCGGGGGCGCAGCGCTCAATGAGCTCGGTGTAGCTGCGCACGGCATCCTCCCAGCGCATCTCCTGTATCGCTTGGTGCGCTGAGACCAGAGTTTTGGCCCAGGGGTTCCGGGAGAGTCTTGCTTTGTGAAGCTCCTGCTTAGCTTCCTGAAGAAGCCCGCGTCTTTGAAGAATGCATGCCTTAAGTATGCGTGCCGGTGCGAAATCCGCTGAACGCGCGATTGCAAGGTCCAGATCTTGGAGAGCTTTTTCTTGGTTTCCGAGAAGGAGAAACGCGCGGGCCCTATGCTAGCAGGCATCGGGTTTCTCAGGTACGGCTGCAATGAGCGGTGTGAGTTTTTTCAAGCTTTCGGCAACCGGATCAGGTGAGCCCCATGTGCCGAGCCGGCCGAGAACCTGCGGCACAAAGTGCTCAAGGGGATCCATTCTGCGGGTCCTTTCCGTACCCACCCTTGTTGTGAGCCTGCCGAAGTACATCATTTCAACCGCTCTGCGTACCTGCCCGCTGTACTCGGCGCGGGCCAGGCGCCAGCTGTCACTTAGCTGCTTGAGCCAAAGGCCTCCCACAACCAGAAGAAGCGAGAGGATCACTGCAGCAGTTGCCATAACCCAGCGGAGCCGCCAAGCACGCCTTGCAAGTTTCTCCCAGCGCGATAGCGGTCTTGCTTCAATGGGATCCGCCCTTGCGAATCTTCTTAAATCCTGGGCCAAGGCCTCAGCCGTTCTGTAGCGATCCCCCGGTGATTTCCTGAGGCACTTAAGCACGATGGTTTCAAGATCACGCGGCACCCTGGGATTGAGTTTTCTTGGCTCAACCGGATCCTTTTCAATGATCTGGGAGAATGTATCGCGGTAGTCTTTTCCTTGAACCGGCGGCTGCAGGGTGAGGATTTCGTACATAGTTGCGCCGAGGGAGTAGATATCAGTGCGGTGGTCGACCTTGATCTTGCGCCGGTGGGCCTGCTCAGGGCTCATATAGACCGGTGTGCCGAGAAGATCGCCGCTTCGGGTGAGAGATTCCTGGCCTTCTACAAGAGAGAGTCCGAAGTCCAGGATGCGAAGCCGGCCCGAGCGGTCCAAGATAAGGTTGGAGGGCTTGATGTCGCGGTGGATTACGCCTCGTGAGTGAGCGTGCTGGAGCCCGTCGGCCGCCCCTGCAAACGCAATTGCCATGGCAGGGTAGTAGTGCGGATCGTCGCGCTTGAGGCCGAAGGCCGTCTGGTTGTCCTGCGGCGCTTCCTTTTCTCTTGAGAGGATCTGGGAGAGCGTTTCACCTTCAACGTACTCCATTGCGAAGTAGGGAGTGTCGCCGTCTTGTCCCGATGCATAGACAGCTACTATGTTGGGGTGGTTTAGCTTTCCGGCGGCTCTTGCTTCACGCATGAACCTGCTGTAGGCCTTGTCATCGGCGGCAAGGCCGCCGGGCAGCACCTTAAGCGCCACCCTTCTTTCCATTGAGGTTTGCCAAGCGTCGTAAACAACGCCCATTCCTCCACGGCCTATTTGGCGGCGCAGGGTGTAGTCGCCCAGTGTGGCCAATGGCGGCAGCAGATCGCTCTCCGCTCCGCAACCTATAAGCTTCTCCAGGTAGGCCAGGATCTGGTGCCCCGTGCCGGGGTTCTCAAGCAGGATCTGCATTCGGTCCAGGGACTTGCCGCTTGCAAGCGCATCCACGTACTTTGCCAGGGCTTCCTCTATTGATCCCGGGTCTTGAGATCGCCCGGTTTGCGGATCTTCTTCGTTCCCGTGGCTATTCATTTTCAGCCTCTTCCACGTCAAGCCGGCGGCCGGGCAGTTCAAAGCTCTCGGTCTCTCCGAAAGCCTTTTTCAGTTCCCTGAGCGCGCGTGCAAGAAGTTTTTTAACGGCGTTGGGCGACCTTCCCATGCGGCTTGCGATCTCTTCGATTCCAAGGCCCTCGATGCGCACAAGCAGTATCACCCGCCGGTGGTCTTCAGAAAGCGCGTTGAGGGCCTTTTGGAACCTCTCAAAGCGCTCCTCCCGCCTGAGCCTCTTACTGGGAGAGGTGGCGTCAGCTGGAATGTCGCAGGTAAGTCTCAGCGGAACGCGGTTGTTTTTCTTCGAGGCACTCAGGATGAGGTTCTTTGCAATGCTTCGCAGCCAATTGAAGAAAGCCTTCTTTCCCTGCCACTTCAGATTGCGTATGACCTGAAAGGCTTTTGCAAACGCCTCTT
>CAZGYL010000313.1:0-6315 GCA_964529985.1 uncultured Planctomycetia bacterium
GTCTTGACCGCGAACGAGAAAAAGATTCTACGAATCATGCACACTTATATAGCCGCTTCGGACAAAGAAGGAGAAAGTGAACTTACGGCGCGGAACATCACCAGCGCTCCAATGGGAAGGAAATGAAGGCCCTGGACCAACACCACTGCAAGGCGGCTCCTTGTAAGCCAATCCAACTGGGGAGGCGCATTTGAAGCCAACTGCACCATTCCGAGCGCTCCGAGCGCCGGGGGCAGGCTGAGAGTTCCAAGAAGAACTCCCATGACAAACAGACGGAGCCCCCACCTGCGCCCCGAAACAAGCGCAAGCGCAAGCGCCAGAACCGAACAAACAAATGCCGCTCCTCCTGCGTAAAGAAGAGTATCAAGCGCTGTCTTTTTGACCTCAAGGAGCGCGCGGCCGAAACTCGGGTTCTTCAAAGCGGGAAGAAAAAGCCCGACTGAAGGCCCGAGAACACCGGCGGCAAGTACAGCCCCCAACCCGAAGCAACAGAGCAGGCCCAACGCGCGGTGAGGGAGGGGCCGAGGTGCGCGTACCTGGCGTGCAAGAAGGGCTGCGGCTAAAACCGGCAGCCCGAAAACAAAAGAAGGGAGCACAAGTGCGAGGACGATCCCGGCAAGAATAAGGCATTGTTTTGCTGCAAGCGCAAAATCATACAAGGCCGAGAAGCTCGTAAGAACATGCACCGCAGCGGGTCGGCCGCCGAAAATGAGCGGAGCGCCGGGGTCGGATAGACTCAGAATGCCTCCCAGAAACGCGGCAAGGACAGCGGGAGGAGCTGCGCTTCGAGCCGCGCCGAGGAGCACGCAGCGTTCGCCGCCGTGAAGCCGCGCGACTTCGATCTGCGAGGCGGTAAGCGCTCCGCACGCTGCAAGGGTCGTGAAAAACACAAGCGGCACGGCCTGAAATACAAATACAAAGGGAGTCCCCCACTTTCCACCGGGCAAAGGTAAAGCACTTGCAACCCGGAGATTCGACCACCCTATGGCAAGCAGAAAAGAAGGGAAAAGAAGCGGTAATATCTGGTAAAGAATAAGAGCTCGTCTCGCGGGGAATCGATAAAGTGAGGAAAGCAGCCCGAGGGGAAATCCGATTGCAAAGGATCCTGCGCATACACACGCAGCCGCGGCAAGGCTTGAGCCTATGGCTTCAATAAAAGATCTCTCCCAAAGCGCCGTGGTGCTCCTGGTGCCCCAAGCGGAAAACACCAAGTAAAAGGCCGGAGCCACGGCGGCGGTCAGAATCGCAAATACGGCGATATAATCCAGAAGCGCTGCAGGGCGACATCCAAGCAATCGGAGCCGTCTTAGAAAATGTTCCCCCGCGGCTCCCGGCACCGATTTGCTTGAACTCACCTGCTCTCTTCCACCCACTTCTTAAGAAAACCCTGCAAGAGCTCTTCGAGCTTTGCAGCAAGCTTCCCGTAATCTACTTGCATAGGCCTCAAAGCGCTTACAGGCGTCATGCCCTCAGGGATTTTCAACCCAGGCCTGAGAGGCATCTGCGCAGCCTCGCTTTCAGCCAAAGCCAGCTCTGTTTCGGGTCGCAGCAGAAAGTCTGTAAAACGCTTGCCCGCTTCCGGGTGCGGCCCGCCACCTATAAGCACCACCGCGTTAGGGACGATCAGCGTGCCCATCCCGTCCGCATCGGGATAAACGACTCCGATCGGTTTACCCTCAACTATCGCCACGTGCGCGTCATCTGTGTCTGTAAGCCCGATCGCGTATTCGCCGGCGGCAACACGCCTCCGCACCTCTCCGTTGGAGGAAAGCACTGCAACCTTGTTTTCCGTAAGCGAACGGAAGAAAGCCTCGGCCTTTTTTTCCCCAAGCGCAAGGAACAGTGCGGCGGCATGCATCGAAGTCGTCCCGAAAAGCGGATTTGCAATCGCAGCCTTCCCCCGGAACCTGGGGTCGGCCAGGTCGAAAACAGAGCGCGGTTTTGAACCCTCCGGAACAAGGTTCTTGTTGTAGATCATCACCCGAGCGCGGGCTGAGAAACCGGTCCAGTAGCCCTCCGGATCAGAGTATTGGGGAGGAAGGCCTTTCGCTTGAGGAGATTTATACGGTGCGGCAATACCTTTAAGTTTCAGAACCGCAGCCCTCACAGGGTCGCCGCTCCAAAACACGTCCGCCTGAGGCCGGTTGCGCTCGGCTATGAGCCGATTGAGAAGACCTGTGCTTTTGGTTTCCTCGGTGTCGGTAACAAGAAGAACTTCAATGCCTGTCTCCTTCCGGAACTTATCGCAAATCGGTTCACCGAAAATTTTATCCACCGAGGTATAAACGCATACCGTCTTGCTTGAACGCGGACCTCCTCCCGGCCGACAACCCGTCCCCGCAAGTGCAAACACCACAATGCACGGAAATGCGCCAAATACCATTTGCTTCTTCACGGCCGTTTTCCTCCACGGTTTCGCGTGCCGTCCCCGCTGCCCGCAAGGCTCCTATTGTGCTCCGCACCGGGACGTTATGCAACCGGCGCACGCCGTCTCCGGCGCGAAACCGACCACCTGATGCACCAATAACTCTGCGCTTTCATCTCTTGCCGGTGAAATCAACAAGTGCGCTGTCGCCGCCGCCCGCTCTGTTCCCCGGCAAATAACAGGTGCCGGAAGGGAAGTGGTTTTGAAAGACCGCGCCATGTCGTGGTATGCTGAAAGACCGGCAAGAAACGCCTGCGTTGGAGGTTGAAATGAGACTTTACACTCTTGCAGCATGTTTTTTCTCATCTGTGGCGGTTCCTTTTGTTTCCGCTGGGCCTGCCGTTGCCTTGTGTTCGCGGCGGGAGCTTCTTGTGGACCGTTTTCTCATAGAGCGCCTGTCGGGAGGAGCGAAATTGGTTCTCCACCACCCTGTTCCGCGCGAGGTGGTGCTTGTTACAAACAAGCCCTGGGAAGGTAATACCTGCGGCTACTTCACGATATTCCGCGACGGGCCGATCTATCGGATGTACTACCGGGGCTCCCATTCGGCCCGCAAGCGTCATCACCGCGAGCTTACCTGCTATGCCGAAAGCAAAGACGGCATTCATTGGAAACGCCCGTCCCTTGGGCTCTTCTCGTTTAAAGGTTCGAAGGACAACAACATCGTCTGGGACGGGGTAGGTACCCATAACTTCACTCCTTTTAAGGACCCGAATCCGAATTGCAAGCCCGATGAAAAATACAAAGCCCTCGGCCGGGGCGCTGTGAACGGAAAGAGCGTCCTTTTCGCATTTAAGTCCTCCGACGGCATTCACTGGTCCCTTATGTGCAAGGATCCCGTCATAACAAAAGGAGCCTTTGATTCACAGAATCTGGCTTTTTGGGATCCTATCCGAAAGGAATACCGCGAGTATCACCGCGACTTCCGAAACGGCAAGCGTGACATCAGGACCGGTACTTCCAAAGACTTCCGCAACTGGACGGATCCGGTTTGGCTGCGTTATCCGGGAGCACCTTCCGAGCACCTTTACACAAATCAGATAATGCCTTATTACCGTGCACCCCACATCTTCATAGGCTTTCCCACGCGCTACATGCCGGATCGAGGATCGCTAACTGAAGGTCTCTTTATGACAAGCCGCGACGGGCTGACGTTTCTGAGGTGGACCGAAGCGTTCGTCCGGCCCGGGCTGAACCGCGAAAAATGGCACAACCGGAGCAACTACATTTGGTGGGGTCTTGTTGAAACAAAGTCGGACCTGCCGGGCGCACCGAACGATCTTTCGCTTTATGTGAACGAGGGCTACTACGAAGGTGGAAGCACCAGCATACGCAGGTATACGATCCGAATCGACGGGTTCGTCTCGGTAAACGCCCCCATGGCGGGAGGCGAACTGCTCACAAAGCCTTTTACATTCGAGGGAGACGCCCTCTTTATGAACTACTCCACCTCGGCCGCCGGCTCAATCAGGGTGGAGCTTCAAGACGCTTCCGGAAAGCCGCTCCCCGGATTTTCTCTTTCAGACTGCCCGGTCATCTATGGTGACACCGTGGAAGGGCGGATCCGCTGGAAAAGAAACGCTTCGCTGGCACCGCTTGCCGGCAAACCTGTGCGCATGCGTGTTGTACTGAGAGACGCAGACCTGTATTCTTTCAGGCTCGGTTCTTCAAAAGAAAAAGCACAATAGGGAAGCGGCCCGCCATGAAGCTCTTTGCATCCGTGTTATTGTCCGCCCTCGTTCTCGCTTCGGAGTATCTCCCGGCCGCAGAAAGCGGTATCGCGGTCGTTAACGGCTGGTATGTTTTCAGGGGACGTGCGGTTTGGGGGTACGCTCAGCACAACGGCTGGTGGCGCCCGGGCCAGAGGCCGAACATAACCCGGAACGCTCCGGGTGAGATCAGGCCCAACCGCACCGAAGATCTCAATAAGCTGACAGACGCAATGCTGCAGTTCGGCTACCCCGGCTTTGAGCACAACTTCGGCCTTTGGTACGACCGCAGGCGCGACGCACATGACACGGGGAGACGCACCGATGCCCGGGTGGTCCCGCCTTTCCTGGAGCAGCCTTGGGCGAGAAGCGGTAAGGGACGTGCATGGGACGGTCTTCCAAAATACGACCTTGAGAAATTCAACAGCTGGTATTTCAGCCGCTTGAAGCGCTTCGCGGCGTTGTGTGACGCAAAGGGTGCGGTTTTCTTCCATAATAACTATATGCAGCATGCTCTTCTTGAAAATCCGGCACACTATGTGGACTTTCCGTGGCGGCCGGTCAACTGCATCCAGAAAACCGGTTTGCCGGATAACATCCCCGCTGCAAATGCTTTTTACGATGTCTCAAACCCTGTAAGAAGGAAACTCCACCGACTTTACATCAGAAAATGTCTCGAGGAGCTGGGATCCTACCGCAGCGTCGTCTTTCTCTGCAGTGAAGAGTATACAGGACCACTTTCGTTCATGCGTTTCTGGCTGGAGACCATCCTCCAATGGCAAAAAGAAAACAAGACGCGCGTCAAAATCGGTCTCGGCGCCACAAAAGACGTGCTCGATGCCGTTCTTGAGGATCCTTCCCTTGAACCGTACATCTCGACGATCGATTTGAGGTACTGGTGGTACCTGCCCGACGGCTCCCTTTTCGCGCCGAAAGGCGGAAAGCAGATCCCGGCTCGATACACCGTGGCCTTTTGGGGCTTCGACCCCGAGGCGGTCAGACGAATGGTTGCTCCCTTCCTTGGTAAGGAGGCGGACAGAATCGCAGGCTCCACACCTCATCAGATCCACAGGCAAGTGAAGGAGTATCGCACCAAGTACCCTCAGAAGGCGATCGTCGACTGGATACCGCCCACGCTGGAAGGCTCATGGGCGGCTTTGACAGGCGGCTGCTCAATGCTGATAGGCCAGCTCCCTTATCCCGGCCTGAAAGATCCGCCCGAGTATATCCCACCTGAACGGTGCGAAGAGATCATCCCGACCTACAGATTTATTCGGGAGCACTTAAGCCGTTCCCTTCCGCACATGCGGCCTGCAGATTCACTTATAAGCGGTACGCGCAACACATGGTGTCTGGCTGATCCCGGCCGCACGTATTTAGTCTACGCACTTGAAGGCGGAAAATTCCGTCTGGATTTGTCCGGTGCCCGCTCTCTTTTCAAGGCCCGCTGGTTCGACCCTCACACAGGCCGCCTGTCACCCGCCGCCGGAGGCACTGTAAGTGGAGGGCATGCTGTTGAGTTTTCCGCTCCCGTAGGAAAACCGCTTGCCCTGTGGCTTTCCGGCAAACGCTGACAAGTTAAGGAAACGGCCCCAGAAGGTGGAGGCTCATGGTTCAGAAGAATTCAAAGCGCCGGGATTTCCTTAAGGTTTCACTTCTGGCTTTAGCTGCGCGCAAAACCTTCAGCGGGGGCGCTCCGCCTTCAAAATCGCCCCTTCCCACAAAGGCTCAACAAGCATGGCAGGACTGCGAAATCGGGATCCTCTTTCACTTCGATCTGCCGGTTGCCGCGCGCGTCTTTGCGCCGAACAACATGGTCAAACGCAGGCTCGATCCCAAACTCTACAACCCCGTTGCGCTTGATACGGACCAGTGGCTTGAGGCGGTCAAGGCAGCGGGCGCGCGGTATGCCGTTTTCACCGCCACTCATTTCAGCGGGTTCATGCAATGGCAGAGCGACCTCTATCCCTACGGAGTCCGCCAAAGCCCGTGGCGCAACGGCAAGGGCGATGTTGTGGCTGACTTTGTGCGTTCCTGCCGTGCGGCCGGTGTAAAGCCCGGGCTCTATTTCAGCACCCACAGAAACGTTTATTGGACCGTTTGGGGGCATTATGTTGATTGGGGACGCGGTAAGGGGACTCCCAAACAAGAAGCCTTCAACCGTATTGCGGAAGGGATGAC
>CAZGYL010000314.1:0-6307 GCA_964529985.1 uncultured Planctomycetia bacterium
TTCTGCTTGCCGATCTCGGAGCATGCCTTAGTTTGTCTGCGCGGGGACCAGAGCAGCTTTCGCTTGCAGCCCGATTGTACAAAGCCGCTCTTGATCGCCTTCCCCGAAGGCAGGACACTCCCGATTGGGCTGAGCTTGCCTTGCGCCTTGCAGCGGTTCACAGGCTGCGCGGCGATCTTGCCGCAGAAAAGCAGTGGAGTGACAAAGCCTTTGCCTTAGCTCCGTTTCTGAAGAAAACCTACGCCCGGCTTGTAGCGGCGCAAGGAGCGCGGGCCGGTTTCAATGCGGCGCTCGAACGATTCGTGCTGCGGGGCCTGCGGTGAACTCCGATCAGTCGAACCACTCGTCCTGTGGATCGAACGGCGGAGATACAATGTTCAAGATCAGAAGATCCCCCACCGCGCGGTGCCTGCAGCCCGGTTCAATGACAACCGCCCTGAGCGGCTTGGCCGGAATCTTTTCGCCGTCAAGCTCCAGGTGCCCCTCTCCCTGGAGCACGACGTAGATCTCAGTAAGCCGCTTGTGGTAGTGGGCCTTGGAATCGCGGCTTATATGCACCAAGTGAACGGAAACCGGATCGCCCGTTTTATCTCCGAAAGCTCTCCGGCTCTCCCCGCAGGGACACAGTACGGGCTTAAGTTCCGCTAAATCTACAAACCGGTACCGCCCCATGCGTCCCGCTCAGGCAAACCCGCGATCGACCCTGCTACCAGTTCTCGACCTTTCTTTCGCCCGACTCCCGCTCGCGGGCATCCCGCTGTGCATGGTGGCAAGGCGGGCAGAATACAGGCCGCCCGGGGATTGGAATAAACGGTACCACCGCTTCCTGCCCGCAGGCGTCGCAGATTATGGTGGAGCGCTGCCTGGGCTTGCGCTGCTGCCTCCTGCCCCTGCCGCGGCCCTGCCCTCTTCCACGCCCCGGACCCCGAGCGCTTTGTTGTTTCCGCTTGGCCCTCCGCGCCGCCCGGCACGCCGGACAGCGTTTGGGTTCAGCGTACTGTTTCTCCGCGTACTTCTCCTGCTCAGCGCTGGTGAAAACAAAAGTAGCCCCACAATCCGCACAAACCAGCTCACGATCCTCGGCCATGGCTTCTGACCCCCGGCGAGACGATTCTACCCCGCCTCAGAATCGTCTGAATTTGGTTGTAACAGGGCGGCCCGCGGCGGGGCTCAGGCCGCCCGAGGGGCAAACGCATATGGCACCTTTCATTCCAATAAAGCAGTGTCTGCAGGCCATTCCTCCAGGCCGTTTCTCCAGCTCTGTCCCGTGCATTTTCCCTGAGAAAGGGCTCCGAGGCAAGTGTCTAATCGCAAAAAATACCCGCATGCCCGCGCACTGCGCAAACTCACAGCTCCCAACTGTCTCCGGGCGCCGGAATCTCCACGTTGTAAAGCCCGCGTTCGGCAAGTTTTGCGGCAAGAGCCTGCGCCTGATCCTCTTCCCCGTGAACCAGAAAGATCTTTCCCAGCGCACCGCCTGCACTGTCGACCCACCCCAGCAGTTCCGCCTGATCCGCATGAGCGGAGAGACCGTTCAGCGTCTCCACCTTGGCCCGCAGGGTATACGTTTCTCCATAAATCCTGATCGGCTGGCGGCCCTCAACAAGTCGCCTGCCCAGTGTGTTTTCCGCTTGGAATCCGATTATCAGAACCGTGTTGTTGGGGCTTTCGATCGCATGGGCCAGGTGGTGCAGCACCCTTCCCCCTTCGCACATTCCCGAAGCTGAGATTATCACAAGAGGCCCTGAGCGGTTGTTGAGCGCTTTTGATTCCTCAACCGACCTTACGTAATGAAGGGTTTTGAATCCAAGCGGGTCCGGATCGGTTCGAAGCAACTCAAGGGTCTCTTCGTCGTAGCACTCCGGGTGCTTCTTGAAGACATCCGTTGCATTCACAGCAAGCGGCGAATCAACATATACAGGTACGGGAGGGAGCACCCCTTCGTTCCAAAGCCCGTTAAGCAGGTAGACGAACCGCTGGGTGCGCCCCACGCTGAAGGCCGGGATTATAACCTTACTGCGCCTTTGTACAGCGTCCCGAAAAAGCGAAAGCAACTTGTCGCGCAAGCGCTCAGCAGGCTCATGTAGTCTGCCGCCGTACGTGCTCTCCATAAGTAGCACATCGGCTCCGGGAATCGGCCAGGGATCGCGCAGAATAGGCTGCCCGGGCCGGCCCACGTCACCTGAAAATACAAGCGTTTTCCTACCGCTGGGCGTTTCAACACGCAGCTCGATCATGGCTGAGCCGAGGATATGCCCGGCGTCGTGGTAGATCACCTCGATTGAGTCATCAAGGCGAAAAGGCCTCTCGTAGGAAACAGGCTGGAGAAAAGAAAGCGTTTGGCGCGCTTCTTCTGCGGTGTAAAGCGGCTCGAAGGGATTCTTTCCCTGCCGGATCCGCTTCTTATTCACATGCTCGACGTCCTGCTCCTGCAGGTGTCCGGCATCAGGAAGCAGATACTGCAATAAATCACATGTAGCGCCGGTAGCGTAAATCGTCCCGCGGAAGCCGCGCTTTACAAGCGTCGGAAGATTCCCGCTGTGGTCTATATGCGCGTGAGAGAGCAAAACCGCGTCTATTTCGGCTGCATCGCCTCCCACCCTGCGGTTCCTTTCAAAAGCCTCTTTGCGCTTTCCCTGAAAAAGCCCGCAATCAAGGAGAATGCGGCGCCCGCCCTCTTCCAAAAGATGCATTGAGCCTGTTACGCCACGTGCAGCGCCACGAAAGGTTATCCTCATTCCATGCTCCTTGAGAAAAAGTCTGCTTCCCCAAAGGTAGCACCGAGGCCGCGGGATATACAAGCCTGGTTGCCCCGCCCCGGGCTCCTTGGTACCGTAAAGTCCTTTCAGCGGAAACGAGACCGCAGAAGGCCGCTCTCAGCGCAGGGAGGCGCAACAATTATGGAGCTTCGCGGAAAGGTTTGCTTGATAACCGGCGGGACAAAGGGAATCGGGGCTGCAACAGCGTTGAAGTTCGCTGAGCAAGGAGCTGACGTAGCTCTGGTGGGCAGACACAGGGACGAGGAAGCGCTGCGAACGGCACGGGCTGTTGAAGAACTGGGCCGGCGGGTGGAAATAATCACAGCCGATATGGGAAAACCCGAGGACGCTCAGCGCTGCGTTGAGGAAACCGCCTCGCGCCTCGGGCCTCCGCTTGTGCTTGTCCACTCCGCCGGCGGCCTTGTGCCCGGCAGGCTCCTTGAGCTTGAGCCCAAAGCCTGGTACGAAGCTTTTGACGTTCATGTGCATGCGGTTTTTCACCTGTGTCGGGCCGCCGTTCCTTACATGAAGAAGGCCAAAGAAGGAGCCGTCGTGCTTATCTCGTCTGTGGCCGGAATCCGCGGGCTTAAAATGAACCTTGCCTACCAGGTGGTTAAGGGGGCGCTGCCACAGTTTGCAAGAGCGCTTGCCTATGAGCTTGCCGATGACAACATACGAGTTAACGCCGTTGCGCCGGGAATCATCCGCACTCGATTTCACGCAAGCATGACCGAAGAGCAGAAGCGCTACAACCTGGAGAAAAGGATTCCGCTTCACCGCGAGGGCACACCCGAGCAAGTCGCAAGCCTTGTGTGTGAACTTGTCAGAAACGATTACATTACAGGCGAAACAGTGGTCGTCGACGGTGGATTGACCATGCGGATCGCCTGAGCTCTGCAAGGAGGTCCGCCTGATGGCCGGCCGCACCGACAGTCAGGGGGCTCAAAGCGAACCCAGGCTGGTTTGCATTGTTTCGGATGCAACCGGCGCCACGGCCCAGCGGGTCGTCCGCGCGACTTTGGAGCAATTCGAAGGCACTCCGGTTGAGCTTGAGGTCGTTCCTCACGTAACAACGATCGAGCAGCTTAGAGCCGTTGTCGAAAGGGTGGCTGAGCGCAAGGGGTTCATAGCCTACACGCTCGTTCAAACCGATATGCGAAGCGAAATGGCCTTGCTGGTCAACGAGTACGGAGTGCTTGCCGTTGACGTTATGGGGCCTTTACTGAGTTCGCTAAGCACGTTCCTTGCGGCACCTCCCGCCGGACGGCCGGGTTTCCGCTTCGACCACCCTGATGATGAGCACTTCGAGAGACTTGAAGCCGTAAGCTTCACCGTATGCCATGACGACGGGATGAATCTTCACGACGTGGATCAGGCTCAGGTTGTGGTGGTAGGCCCTTCGCGTACCTCAAAGACGCCGCTTTGCGCTTACCTGGCTCACACAAGAGGCCTGAGGGCGGCCAACGTGCCGCTTGCGCTCGGGGTTGAGCCTCCTGAGGTTCTCAAACAGCTTCCCCGCGGTAAAGTGGTCGGTTTAACAATGCACCCGCAGGTTCTCTCAGCAGTAAGGCGCGAGCGCCTTAAGGCCATAGGAACGCAGGATATGGCTTACGCCGATTTGGACCATATAAGGCGCGAGCTTGCCTACTGCCACGAGATCTACCGCAGGCCTCCCGCCTGGCCTGTTATCGATGTGACAAACAAATCGATCGAAGAAGTGGCCAAGGCAGTCTGCGCCGTCACGGTCGACGCACCGCGCTACGGATCGTAAATCTCGTAAGCGCCTCGGTCCCAGGTTCCGTCCGCACCGCGTTTTCTGCCTGAAGGGTCTTTGTCAAACGGTGCAGGCAGGGTTATTCCGGCGGGTGTGGCTACCTTGAGTCTCCCTCCACGGTCAACTATGTCTTCCGGCTCTTTCACCTGGATTATTACGTCCGAAGGTCCTTCTTTGAATTCCAGATTGGTAAAAGCGCAGTTCACGTAAAGATCGTAACTGTGCTTGACGTTTACGTACCCGACGCCGTTACACCCGACGTAAAGATTGTTGAAAGCGACCAAATCCTCCCTGCCGTTAAAAAACCGCACTCCGGTTTTCCCGCCGCGGATACCAAGAAACGTATTGTTGCATACAACCACATCCCTTATGGAACCCTTGAAATTGTCGGCGATCGTACCGTGTCCGGTTCCGCCTGTAAAAGCTCCGGTTGAAAGAAACACATTGCCGTAAATGCGCCAAGCTGCAGAGTCGCCGCTTCCGCTCACAATAACACCTGTGCCCTCGATATCTTCAAACACACAGTACCGAACAGTGAGCCCGACGGTTCCGCGCGCTTGTATGGATTCGCTGTGAAGCAGAGGTGTGGAAGCGTTCCTTGCAAATGTGCAATGCTCAAGCAGAACATCCCGTGCATTGAGAAAGTAACAGTGAACTCCGTGGAAATCATGGAAATAGCAGTGTGACAGCGTAATACGGCGGTTTCCGCCGAAAGCGGCGTAAAAACCCCTACCGCGGTAATTCCGGCCCGGCCTGTGAGCTTCAACTTTCCTTACAACCACATTGCTCACGCCCTCCTGCAGGGTCAGGAGCCAGACCATTTTGCCCTCGGGCTCCTCACTGAAGACCTCAAAGCCGTACTGCTCTCCCTTAGGATCACCCTTTACCCCGTTCCAGAGCACGTATCCGCTTTCGAACGCGATTTGCGGAAAGCGTGCGGTTCCCCGGGCGTATGCAGGATCCCAGCCTTCGTCCGTTCCGTGGTCAGCTTCGCTGGGGCGCTTGATCGTAATAAGGGCTGTACCCTTCAGCGGCGCAGAGAACTTATAGGCCGGATAAGTGCCTGAAGCTACGTAGTAGGTATAGCCGCGTTTAAGCTCGCGCGGCAGTCGGCGAAACGCATCGCGCCAACTGCGGCCGGATCCCCCGGGCGGGGCATCGGCTCTCACATAGAAGGCGCGCACAACGCCGCCGTCACCGCATGTGAACCCATCCCAAGGCGTCGGATCAAAACCCGGCTGTGGAAAGGGGCCGGCCGGAGGAGGGCCCAACCCGAACAAGTGCTCAAGCACGCGCACTGCATCAGCGAGATTCACAGCGCCGTCGTCGTTTGCATCCGAAGCGTCCAAGCAGCCCCGTTCAGCCGATCCCCGGTAAAGGTATCCGAGAATCATTACTACGTCTGCAAGATCGACCCGGCTGTCGCCGTTGGCATCTCCGCGTATAAAACGCGCTGCTTCAAGAGGCAAGGGCGCTGCGGCTGTACAGAAGAGGAGCGCAAGCAGGCAAATCCGCTTTTTCCATCCCATCTTTCAAGACCCCGACAGAGTTCCAGACCGAGGCTCAAGAAACTCTCAAAGCCCTCGGTTGAACGGAACCGTCTCCCCCACCCAAAAGCTCCACGTGAAAATTCCATTTTACCAGAGCGGCCTCCCGCATGTAAGAGCAAGGCCGGCAGCGGTCGCAACCGCCCGGCTCTTGCCTAAGACCAAACTGCTGTGCTAATTAAGGAGTTGGTCGTTCTTGCCTGATCGCACGAGGAGGATCCAATGAC
>CAZGYL010000315.1:0-6291 GCA_964529985.1 uncultured Planctomycetia bacterium
CAGCTTCTTCCTGCTCTTTCCAACCGCAGGACCGTCCCGCTCGTAATCCAGGCGAAGAAGCTGCTGCCCCCTGGCCACCGCCCTGATCTTGGTTGTCGTAGGCCGCGTTGTTGTAATAAGCCGGTCCCGCACTCCGCAGCTGCGCAGCAGACGCCGCAGCTGCCTCCCTGCTTGATCCTGTCCCACGTATCCCGTAAGAGTGACTGACGCGCCGAGCGACGCGGCGTTTGCAGCCGCATTTCCCGCTCCTCCAGGCGCAGCATATTCCCGCCGCACCCTCAGCACGGGGACAGGAGCCTCAGGATTGATGCGGGTGACCTCGCCCATCACAAACCGATCAAGCATTGCGTCACCGACCACAAGGAGCCGCACGCGCTTGAAGCGGCCCAATAGACGGCCCAACTGCGAGGTCATTCTCCTGTCCTCCGGTCAGGTGCCGGGATTCTCGGAAAAAGTTCTTTACGGCCGCACGCCGGCCTGACGGTACAGTTTCTCGATCCTCTTCTCGGTGGGAGGGTGTGTGCTGAAGAGGGCCGAAAGGGCGGAAGTGGCTGTAAGCGGCTGAACGATAAACATGTTTGCGTGTGATTCAGGAACCTGCAAAGGCACCCTCTTGGCATAAAGTTCCAGTTTCTGGAGCGCCGAAGCCAAATCCAAAGGGTTGCCGTGGATCTCAGCCCCTCTGCTGTCCGCTGCGTATTCGCGGGAACGCGAAATCGCAAGTTGAATGATCGTAGCGGCGATGGGAGCGAAGAGGATCGTTAAGAGAAAGACAATCGGGTTGGGGCCTTCGTCATCGCCGCCGTACGGCGCAAAGAAGAAAGCAAAGTGCGCCAGCATGGAGATCGCTCCTGCAATGGTCGCAGCGATCGAGCTTATGAGAATATCGTAGTGCTTCACATGCGCTAATTCGTGGCCCAACACCGCGCTCAGCTCCTGCGGCGAAAGCAGGCGCAGCAACCCTTCGGTTACGCAAACCGCTGCATGCCGCGGTGAGCGGCCTGTTGCGAACGCATTTGGAGCACTGTGCGGGGAAACGTAAACCCGCGGCTTGGGCAGGCCTGCACGGGCGGAAAGTTCCTCCACCACAGCGTGCAAGCGGGGCGCTTCCTCGGGACTGACTTCCCTGGCCCGCATCGCAGCAAGGGCCAATTTGTCCGAATAGAAGTACGCAAGGAGGTTCATCACCCCGCCGAAGAGGAAACCGGCGATAAGCCCTCCCGTTCCCCAGAGGCTGCCCAGCGCCATGGCAAGCCCCATAATGGCTGCAAGAAGGATCACTGTCTTAACGTTGTTGATAACCCGCGTGAGCATGGTTCACCTGCAGTTCTCTTTCGAAGAGCCCTCCTGAGAGCTCGCTGTCCTTTCCTCAACCGGAACCTCCGGCCGGTGCGGTGTTCGAAACAAATTTCCACCCGTGGTATACTGCCTCCGGTACGGCTTCCGCCGCCTATTTCGTCCAACAATTATTGCTTCCGCCCGGGCGGGCGGCAAGGTTATGCGGCCCTGCAGGCAAACCTCAAGATCCATGCCCCGCAACGGAGGGCCGGAAGCGGAGATCAAGTATGCTCGTCCTGGAAATAAGGGCCCCTGAGGGAGAACGCAGAATCGTTCATATCTCCGGCGACCGAGTCACGCTGGGAAGCGGTCCGGAATGCGACGTGGTCCTGGAGGACGAGAGTGTTTCCCGGCAGCATGCTGAAATAGCGCGCAGTCCCAAAGGCCTTTTGCTGCGCGATTTGGAGAGTTACACGGGTACTTACCACAATGACCGGTGGATAGCCGAAGCCCTCCTGGCGCAAGGAGACACGATTCGGATCGGACGCCACACCCTTGTCCTTCTAAGCGGAGCGCCGAAGCGTGGCGCTCAGCCGGCCCCAAGTGAAGGGGGACCGGCCGGGGGCAAACGACGCCCGGCGCTGCTTGTGGCGGCCGGCATTGCCGCCCTCAGCGCTCTTGTGGCTGTGGTGCTGATTGCTCGAAGCGGGGCAGACAGGAAAAAAGCTCCGCGCTCCCCTATGACTGCGCCGCCCGCTGGGACCGCACACAAGAAAACCCACCCGCCTGTAACACCGAAAGTCACGTCCGAAGCGCCTCCCGGAGCCGCTTCCCTCCGTCGGCCGATAAAGTTCTCCGATCAGGTGGTTCCTAAGCCTTCGCCGGCCAAATGGCTTGAGGGCTTTGCAGAAAAGATAAATCCCATTCTCCTTCAACGCTGCGCAAGCTGTCACGACGGGAGCCTTGGGACGGGTTTCACCCTCACTGCGCGGAAAGAATACGCCGCACTCAACGCACCGGCCCTTGTTTCTTCCGCCCGCGGAAACAAGGAGAACCCCCTTTTACCGCAAGCTCTTTCCCCTCCCCGGCACCCTCCTGTTTCCGGCCTCACACAGGGCGAACTTAAAGAACTCGTCCAATTTCTCCGGAAAGCTCCACCGGACGGATCAGCTGCATGGAAAAGTCTTACCGGCTACAGGCCCGCTCTGAAGCTTCGCACGGCCGGGGTGCCGGCCCGGCGTGAACTCCTTCTCAGGCGGGCGATGCTCGACCTTTGGGGCCGCCCGCCCACAGAGGCTGAAGTTGCCGATTTGGGTAAGCTCAATCCAAGAGAACTCATCAAGCAGCTTCTAGGTGCACCGCAATTCAGGAAACTTTGGGGATCTCCTTCAAAGGCGGTGCTTTCGATCGCAGGAAAAGCCGAAGACCGCATTGCACCTGAATCGCAGCTTGCACGCTTCTATCAGGAGCAGCTTGCGTTTCCAATTGAAGCAAGCCGAGACCCGCGCAAACTTGCAGCTTCGCTGATTGTAAACCTATGGGATTGCGTGCCTTCACAGGAAGATCTAAAGCTGCTTGAAAACGTAATAAAGAAGAATCCCGCCTGTCTTCTTCCGGTCGCCGCATTCCTGCTTGGAGAAATACCTCTTCTTCCGAAACGCGATTTGTGGATTGAGCGCGCATGTAGCAAGTTCTTAGGACGGCTCCCTGCCGAAGAAGAACGGCGGTGGATCTCGGGTCTTCTCTCTGAGCCTGGAGGACCGCGGGGTGTTGTGCTCGGGCTGCTAAGCTCGGGGGCCAAGGACACGGCGCGGGATCAGCGAAAAAGAAAAAAACAAGGAATTTGCTTTGTGATACTGGACTGCGGTACCGAGCCGCGGACCCTTACAGGTACTCTGCCTCTTCCACATGCCCTGGAACGGATAGCCGCCCAAGGAGTCACCGTCCTTAAGGCGGCAACGACTTTCGGTGATCCAAAGCGGCTTGTCACTCAACTCTCCAAGTTTCGGCCCTACGGAGCGCGCTCCCGAATGAGCTTCGTGGGGACTTTTCGGCCGAAGACCGCAGGCCTTTCCGGGGCACCGCCTTCTGGAAAAAAAAAGTTGAAAGGAAAGGCCTCAAAATCGGCCGATCTGATCTTGGCATTGAGCCCTTATCCCCAAGCTCTCCTTCCGCTTTTCAGTCGCTTCGGGGGCTGCCTTGCGCTCAGCGAAGGAGAACTTGCTGTTTGCAGAGAGGTTCGAAACCGCCTCGGTGTGCCGCTTTCACCCTACGAGCGTGCTTTGTGCAGACTGCTTCCGGGAGGCACCGGGCCGGTCGATCTCCGCCGCCTCGTTGTAGAAGTTGCAAAACAAGAAGCGATCGGTGCACTTTCGCAGCTTGTTGTCTTTGTGCTGCCCAAAGGTCCCGGAGGGTCCCGCAGCACCACAAGTCCGCTTGAGGACGTTGAAGAACTTGTAGCCCAAATCCTGGGCCGGCAGGCGACAAAGGCCGTTATTTACTTTTCTCTTCCTTTCAGGGGAATCGGGCCCACAGAAGGTTGCGCAATACTTTGGGGAGAGGATTTCCGCCGCTCGGTTGTCATCACCCGTCCGGTCCTTGTCAATCAATTACTTGAAATCCTGGCTCTTCTCCCCGGACGGCCCTCGGGTGGAGCGGACGAGCTTGCGCGCCTGCTGCTACGCTGAGCAGCCGCGGCGCCCTGAACCCCTCACGGCCGGTCCTCCGCAGCACCGGGTATGTGCCTCAGAGCTTCCTCAAGGAGATCTGCCGCCCGTCGCGCCCCCGAGACCAACTCCCAGGCCAAACGCCGTATCCAGGGGAGCATTCGGGCTTGAATGGAAACAGGACACCTGCTCAGTTTCAGATAACGCACGGGCATTCGTCCGGCCGGATCCGAAGCACGCAGCCGGAATGCCCAAGTGCCGTCGGGCTCATCGCTGTAGCCAAGGAAGATTTCAAGCCGCCTGCTGCTCCCTCCCCCTTTGAGCGGCCTTGTTGCGATCAAAAGCCACCTGCGGACCCCTAGATTCAGCTCTCCAAGAAGGCTTTCAAGACGGGCAATGGCCCCAGCCAGCGCCTCTGAGCCCGCCGCAAGGCGGTCCCGAGCCGAAAGCGCGCTCTCAGCAAACGACTCAGGGGCTGACTTGGGATCCTGTCCTCTCATGCCGTCTGTTGCTCAGGCTTCTCTTTCCGCTCCGGACCGCGCAGCTTGCGGAAATCCTCTGCGTTCGGATCCAAAGTATAGCTCCGGCTTCGGGTTGCGGAAAGCTCAGAGTTTATTGTGAGGGCCGCCCCCGCAGCGTACTATGGCCGGGAGGAGGGCGTAAGCCGGCCTGAAGTTTGCCGGAGCTCTCCGAGTCTTTTTGAACCGTTCCTCTGGGAAAGGGGAAGCTGTGGCTGCTTTGCGTTTCTGCAGAGCCTTTGGGTTTGTAACTTGGGCTGCGTGCTTCCTTTGCGTCCAAGGCGGAGTCTCCCGGAGCAGTGTCGACTTTGCGATAGCGCGGGGGCTTGCCTTTCTTGCACGAGCACAACGATCGGACGGGTCTTTCAGATATACAAAGTACCAAGTAGCGGCTCAGGGGCTTGCGGGGCTTGCTTTCTTGGCCGCCGGGCATACACCTCGTTACGGCCGCTATTCGGCGAATCTACGTCTGGGCTTGCGGCGGCTTCTAGCCTACCAGAGACCCGACGGATACTTCGATGACGGAGCAAGCAGAATGTACGGCCACGGCTTTGCGACTTTGTACTTGGCGCAGGTCGTGGGCATGTGGGGAGTACCGGACGAAGAACGCCGGATACGCCGGGCTCTGACCAAAGCGATTCGGCGGATCGAAACCGCACAGGACGAGTTCGGGGGATGGGATTACGAGCCGGAACCAGGAGGAGTATCAGATTGTTCAGTAACCGTTTGCCAGACTATGGCGCTCCGGGCGGCCCGCAACATCGGGATATATGTTGATGAGAATGTGGTTAAGCGTGCGCTTGCTTACGTGCGCCGCGCGCAAGCGGAGAACGGAGGCTTCCGCTACCGGATCGGGAAAAGCGGAGGGTTTCAAGTCCTGAACAAGGTCACGTTGGGCTGTTCCGCCGCCGGAGTATGCATCTTAAACGGCTTGGGCGAATATGACTCAGAAAGAGTCAGGCGCGGATTGAATTTTCTGCGCCGCTATTACCGAAACTCCTTCGGCATCGTTCCGATACCTTTCTTTTACTACACGCACTACTACGCTGCACAAGCTTTTTACGTGTCCGGCGCTCCGGATTGGCAGACGTACTACGAGTACATCGCCAACGTATTGATTAACAAACAGGAGGAGGATGGCTCCTGGCAAAGTCCCCGTGGAGGGAGGATCATTCAGCCGACAGCTATGGCTGTATTCATCCTCGCAGTACCGCGAGCCGTACTGCCTATCATCCAAAGAGACTGATCAATAAGAACGATCAATCTGCAAGCACAAGCCTGAGGGTTGGGCGCACTCCCGAGGTTCTGAAAAACGTCTCACCTTGAGAAAACAGTTGCGTTATTTTCAGCGGCCCTCCAGCGCCTCGGCGGAGTGCTTTCCATAAGCCTTTTCAGCGCAATCGGTTAGGAATAAGGGCTCTTGATTCCGGCTGTGGGGGTAAAGAAAAGCTCCCGCAACTTACAGGTGCCTTACAGTGTATTGACACCGGTACTCGGTTCGTTGACAATGGAAACAGAGGCGTTGAGAGAGCGCGAGGCGTTCTGAACAGAGGACATCCGCCGCTGTGCGGATGATTGTCGTTGGAAAACTGTGGAGTATGTGGGTCGAAGCACCCTTTTGTGGTCTTTCCGGCAGCTGTAGGAATGTTGTTCGTTTCGTGGCTTTAGTGCGAGGGAGGAACGTATGAATGGAAAAGCCTTGTGGTTGGCGGGGTGCCTGGCCGTGCTCCTTATAGGAGCAGGGGTCCAGGCCAAGAGTCTGGCGATCGGCTCCGCCACCGGCACAGAGGTGACGTTGCCGATCACCATGTCTACCGATGAGTCCGTCC
>CAZGYL010000316.1:0-6290 GCA_964529985.1 uncultured Planctomycetia bacterium
AAAAGCCAAAACCGGAAGGTAGTTATTGGATGAGGCACTATTTTGCAGGGGCAGGCGCAATGTACGGCCTGCGGTGAGAAAACAGGAGAAGCCGGGCTGCGAAAATTCCCAGATCCTGCACAGATTCGGATCTCTGGATGGCTTCAAGTTCCAGCTCCACAGCTTCCTCGAACTTTCCTTGCGCCGCTCTGCATACAGCTAAGGTGTGGAGGTGTGTAGGCAGTCTTCCATCAAGCGCTATCGCCTGCTCGATGAGCCTCTGCGCTTCCTTCGGATCACGCACCTCGGGATTCGGCGATGTTGCAAGCTTCCAGGCAATGGAGTTGTAGATTCTGCCTGTGGGCCCCAGCTCAACCAGCCTTCGTAAAACCGCAAGCGCTTCTTTCTTTTTTCCCGCTTCAAGAAGCGCTCCCGCCTTCTTTGCCAGGTGATCTACCAAAGCGTCCGCAGGCTTCTTGCGTTTCTCCCGCGCCGTGGGCTTAGGAGCCGGCGCCGGCCTTTCCGCAAGCTCTTTCTGCCGCTTTGCTGCATTCCACAACTTGTAGAGAAGCTCTTCGAGATCGCAGCGCTCATCTGCAGGAGCCACATCGAGACGCTTGAGAATCAAAGGAAAAAAGAATCGAAGTCTTGCAGCGGCTCTCTCTGGATCCCACCTCACAAAGGAGCGGCTGCGGATCGTCGTGAACCTGATTTTCCTGCCGGGCGGCACGCACCGGTACCTGTCCTGCACCAGGCGATCTGCGACTTTCCGAAGGAGTTCCGCTTCGCGCCCGCTTCCATAGTAGGCTTTAAGGTCGTTGAATATCCGGCGGGCATTCTTTTCGGAATCCAGGGTGAAAATGTAAGGGAAAAGGATTTCGGCCGCCGCCTCAGCGAGGTCGCGATCCGTTGACTTCAGGAACTTGCGGAAAATATCCAGAGCGTCCTCACCCAGCTTCCGGAGGGCTTGCAGGGCAAGATCCGCAAGGTCGCCCCGCTCGTTCCTTACCGTGTCAACGAGGATATCGCGGGGGATCTGCGAGGGCTGATACCGGCGGAGGAGTAATTCGACGCAACGCCTCGAAAGATAGGGTTTTCCGCGGTCTCGGGCCCCTTCAACTATCAGATTGAAAATCCAGCGCTTTTGCACATAGGGTGGCTGCCTCAGGCTTGCCCCGGACGCGTAGCGGCGGGCCGTCCGCGTTACCCGGTACCGCGATGCTCGCTCCGATATCTCTTGCATTTTCTCAAGGAGCACGGCTGCTTCTGTTTCAGGGACCTTCTTTATCTCCTCATAAAGTGCGTCGGTACCCGTCTTTCCGGCCAAAAGCAGAAGCCGAATCGCATCTGCAGCCGGATCGCGGCCGCTCCGCCTGTCCCGCGGGACGTGAAGAATCTTAGCCAGAGCGGAAATGACCTTCGCGTCAGGCTCAAAAGCTTGAGCGGACGAATCAGACGGTGGACGGATCAGGACCAGAAGAAGAGGAAGGATCTCAGCCTGCACCACCGGATCCAAAGGAGCATCGCGCAGCCGCGAGAAAAGAAGAGGAAGGGCCTTTTCTCCTGCCACCCTCTCGATATAAGTGCGGGCTGCTTCCTTCAACTCCGGGCTTGATTCGGCAAGAAATCCCACCATGGCACGCAGAAGTTTTTCGGAAAAAAAGCGGCCTGCCGTCAGAATCTTGATCGCCCGCTCGCAAAAAGGGTTCTTGGGGTCTGTGGCCTTCTTGAGTAAGGCAGGAACAAGGATTTCGTCCCACAGGTTGAGGTAAGAGGAAAGATCGGCCTCCGGCTCCTCAGGTTTAGACGGCTCAACAGGTTTAGGGCGCCGCGTGGCGATCCCAAGAGAAAGGCATAGAGTTTCCGCTGTCCGGCGGCCGGCAACCATGTTGCCGCGCGCTGTCAGGTTAATGCCGTCGCGCTCGATCAACCGATCTATTGACTCTCCTTCTCTTAATGCCTTCTCGAATGCGGAATACAAGTCCGCAAGCATTATGTTCCGCGATTCGGCAAGCCGCCGCAGGGGCTTGACAAAATGCTCAAGGAGGTAGGAGTTGATTCCGCCTTCCTTCTCAAACCGCATGCCTGCAGAAGAGAGCGCCTCTTGGTCGAAAGGCGGACTTGTTGCAAGAATCAAGGGGCTCTGCGGGAACCGCTTACCGACAGCTTCGGTAAGCTTTTGGTAGTGCCGGACAAACCCCTGCGCTTCTCGATCCAGGGCGTCCTTCCGGCCGAAGCACAGAAGGACGGCATCGGGAGCAGGCCCCCGGTAGTCGGAAAGCTCCTTAAGGCCCCTGCGCACACCTGCATCCTCAGTGCCTTTGACCACCACTTCCACCGGCCGATTGATCCGATACTCCAGAAACTCAGCCACCCAATCGCCATACCGCACTCCGGGCGGACAGCTTTTTGAGGCGACCGCCGAGTCCCCAATGATCAAAATACGGACGGGGGGAGCGTCCCCCGGCCGGGCAGCCGTCGCTGCAAGAATTACAAACGCCGCCGTTCCCACCCTGCGCAGCATACAACACCTCCTCTCGACGCTCCTGCAATCTCCCTTATTTATTATGATTTTAGACGTCCGGATGCCCAAAGATATTCAAGGGTTCCGCCCGGGGGGGCCAAGGAGAGCCCGGCGGTGCTGTCACTTGCGTGACGGGCGCCGAACTAACCACTCGAAACTTGACCTCTGGCTGGGGTCCCGAGACAATGCAACAAGAAGTGTTTGGTTCGAGGTAAGGGGGTCAACAATGTACGGTCCGACCTCGCTGGAAGGACCGAGCGCAGCCGGCAGGTCCCTTGGGAGCGGTTGTGCTCAACAAGGAGGAGTCATGCGCTTGGGGAAAAAGCCGGTGTCACGTACCCGGTCGCTCTCGGCCGGACTCATTGCCGCGGCACTTCTTGCACTTGCAGGTCCTGTTGCGGCCGCCGGTCGATCGGAGTCCCATTTCAGTGTTGAAAACCTCAAGAAACTGTTTCACGGCCGGCTGCTTGAAGCCAACTCTTCAGGCGGGGTTGTGTTGCTTTACGAGTTTCAGAACGACGCCGAAGTGGAAGATTTTGTCGGGGCGCCGCCGCTCGGCCGGAGCGGTCTTTTGATCGGAGAAGCAAGAAAAATAGTCTGGTTCAATGCGCACTTTCTGGGCGACCTGGCTTTGCAACTCAAAGTTCTGCCCACCGAAGCTCCTTGCTACGTGTACATACTGGTTGAACCGGTGGCCGCCCAGGGATATGTTTTTATACTCAACTCTTATCACACCTTCGGCCGGACAAGCGGCATCGGTTCTCCCGCAACGGCGATCGGCAAATATCGAAGGGGGGCTTCCCCGGCTGTTCTCAAGGCGGGCTCGGGGGGGATGACCGCTCTCAGAGATTACTCGGTAACCATCGCCAGAAAAGGCAGCGAGCTCAAGCTATGGATCAACCGCCGCCTTTGTGTGAGCGCCAGGGATCGTTCCTACACTTCAGGACGTATCGGATTCCGGGGCCCCTACAGTATCAAGTGGCTGCGGATCCGGGGGCAACTGCACCCCCGCTGGTACGATAAGGCTTTAAGCTTGTTGGGAGACGGACGCTCCGGAGGTATAAAGGGCTCCTTCAAGGAAATACAGTTCCGCTTGGGCGCACCGCCTGGATTCTCTCCCAAAGAGGGAGTGCTGCAGCTCTCGTTTCCCTACCAAGAAGAGACTGAGCACTACAAGATCCTCTCCAATGTGAGCAAATCCTTTACACACAGAACGGCTCTTTTCGCAGAAAAGATGTACAAGCTTTACTCAAAGATATTTCCGGTGCCCAAAAAAGAAGAGCACCGCTCGAGAATATATATTTTCAACACCGAACGCGAGTTCAGGCTCTTGGGCGTTCCAGGAGATGTGCTCGGTTTCTACAGCCCGAAGACCAAGGACTTCTATCTTTTCGACCACGTGAATCAGGACATTACCAGGGAGGTGCTGCTCCACGAAGGCTTCCACCAGTTTATCGATTTGATCTTGGACGACGTGCCGCTGTGGTTCAACGAAGGGATGGCCCAGTACTTTCAAACCGCCAAGCCCGTTGCCGGAGGATTCAAGTGCGGCGAGCTTCCCACGGCCTTAAGGAGGCTTCAATACCTGCGGGGCGGTCCGATACTGGACTTCCCTCTGATCTCGGATCCGGACTTCCGCGACGGATTCCGGATATACGACAATTATGCAAAGGCCTGGGGGCTGTGCTACTTCCTCATCCACTATGACGGCGGCAGATATTTCCCTGTTCTGAAAAAGTATTTTGATGCTTTGAGGCGGGGAGAAAGTCGCAAGAAGGCCTACGCCGTGTCCTTCGGCCGGCTGAAAGTGACCGGGTTTGAACGCCAGTTCCGGCGGTACATGCGCAAGCTCGCCGAAGGGAAATAACCCCCGGCGGCAGTACCCGACCGTATCCTTGCGGTCGGCTCTCAGCGTCGGTTTCGTTTAAAGCGCCTGCGGCCTGAACTCATTCCCGCGGCCGGAATTCCAAAACCACAGGCCCGATGAGTCCCGAAGCGGTCGGCCCGAGATTCGCAACCCGGTTGGTGACGGTATAGTGAGGCGCTATCGTGTTCGCCACTCTGACTTCAAGCGTGTTGGAGCCTTGTCTTACAAGCCCCGTAAGATCGAAAGTGAAAGGACGAGCGAGCCTGACGCCTGCACGCTTCCCGTTTACGAAGACCTCAGCAGCTACAAGTACCTTCCCAAGATCGAGAATCGCCCTCCTGCGGGCCTCCTCCGCGCTCAGGGAGATCTTACGTTTATACACGCCGATTCCGGAATAGGTCGGCAAGGCGTACTTCGACCACTCACCCGTCCCTATGATTCCACCTTCGATTTGAAGCGCCACAGGAAGCCGGAAGGCCGCTCCGCCGTAAGCCCCCGGGCTCATGTGAAGCCTTAGGGCGACAACCGATACGCCCGAAGGTGGAGACTCAACCACTGCTTCTCCGTTTGCAACTCGGACCGGAACTCCGTTCACCCATGCCTCAACACGCGCCTGTGTGGGCAGCTTGAACTTCTTCAAACCAGGCGGCGCGCGGAATCGAAACCACCCAACCCGCGGATCCTTCTGCGGCTTGACGTCGTAAACCAAATCCGGCACTTCGTTGAAACAATCCAAGTAAGGGCTCGGCCTGTGGATCGAAAGCCGCCTTCTGACCTGGGTGGCGATTCCCACGTTCCGAAGCGGAATGTCCCGCCAAGGCTGAACACCCATCGGCCCGAACACTTTGACCGGCTTCCAGGAGCTCGAATCAAACCCAGGACGCTCCCAGCCTGTCTCTTCTTTCACCGTTCCTTTCCATGTCCCGTCGGTTGCAATACTGTGTTCCCTACCCTCACTGTCTCTCCAGGTGAGAACAGCTATGAAACCTTCCTGCGCCCCCAGATCTTGAACCCAGGCTGCGATCACATTCTCGCCTTCGCGGAGGAGTTCCGTGACGTTGAAGGTTTCCGGGAACTCCCACCGTGCCCAAGGCCCGATCTCTTCTCCGACTTTAACTCCGTTTATAAAAAGGCGATACCCGTTGTCGGCGGTCACAACCACACGGGCCTGGACCGGTTTTTCCTTGAGCCTGAAAGTTTTCCGCAGGTAACACGCGTTTGTGTTCCCGAACCAGATCCATGACCCTCGTGCCAAATTCGGCCTTACAATCCCTTTTGCAGTCTCCTCCAGAGATGTTATCGAAGGCGGTTTCTTCTGTACAAAAAGCCTCCCCTTGCCGCCGTCTGAAATCTCAAGAAGAACAGAATTCGATCCCTCCCTGAGAGGCAGGTTGCCCACTGCGTCCTCAAAAGGCTGCTCGACGCCGTTGACCCAAAGTCTGGCCTTCCGATTCCCCAGCTCAACACGCAACCCCAAACGGCGGGCAGAGGGAGACCTCAGGCGGGTGAAAAGCAGTTTGCGGCCTGCGGGAAGGTCAATAAAGTTTTCATCTATTCCTCCGTCAGGGTATCCGGAATGCCCTCCCCAGGGCGTCGGCCTTGCAAGTCCTATGGTCTTGGAAAAGGAAACCGGCCGCCATTTCAGTTTCTTCCCTCCCAGCACAACCCGTTTTCCTGCTTCGATTCCTGAAGTCTGGCGCCGAAGGGATTCAGGGATCCGGGTCTCTTTCGGCACAGGCCCCAAGAAAAGCCAGTAAGGGCCTATGCTGTACCTGACGGTCTCCCAAGAAGAGTCATCGAAATCCGCGCGCTCCCAGCCCAGTGCAACTCCGTCCGCCCCTCTTTCTTCCTTGTACTTGAAAGCCCGCACTTCAGGCCCGATCACTTCATTTGAAGGGGGCCACCTGAAATCGCCCCACC
>CAZGYL010000317.1:0-6280 GCA_964529985.1 uncultured Planctomycetia bacterium
GGTCTCTGGGCCGGTTCCCGGACGGAGAGGACAAGTGGGGCCGCATGGTTCCTTCTCCCGGCCCTACCCCCACATATCCAGGAGGTCCCAACAGCGACACGGTTCCTTTTGTAAATTTCCTTGACTTTGATCCCCCGCTTGTAAGTCCCGGCCAGATCGTCACGTTTCGCGCCAGGGCCTGGGGTGACGGGCCGCTTGCGGGTGTGACCCTTCACTTCAATCCGCTTTCGGGGACTCCTCAGGAAGTGCCGATGTTGGACGACGGCAAGGTGCCTGATGCCGTGGCGGGAGACGGTGTTTACACCGCGGCCCTGGAAGTCGATACTCCGGGCAAGGTTTTTTACGCGATTTCGGCGGTGGACTCCGACGGCAATGTTACGCGGGTGCCCGCCAATTCCTCCGCGTTCATGACGCTTTTTGTGGGAAACGGAGGCGAACACCCGGTGATCTCCGAAATCGTCGCCGCCAACAGGCGCTGTCCGTGTGGAGGCGAACCGCCTCCGGGCTGTGAACTGGGCGGTACGGATGTAAACGCGGATGCGGACGACTGGGTTGAGATCTTCAACCCCACCAACCGCTCCATATCATTAGGATCATACTATCTGACCGACAGAATGGACTGGCTGACCAAGTGGCAGTTTCCCGCGGTAACGCTTCGACCGGCCCAGTGGGCCATAGTTTGGTGCGACGGTGAAATGGGGGAACAGCCGGGTGTCTCACCGCCGCTCAACGATCTGCATTCAAGGTTTCAGCTGAATGCGGATAAGGACGAAGTGGCGCTGGTTTTCAGTCCTTCTCAGCGGCAGATTGTTTCGTTCATCCGCTTCAGGAACCTTGTTGCTGATATCTCCTATGGACTGGATCCTGAAGGCCGCGGCTACGGAATGCTCATGCAGCCCACTCCAGGCGCTGAGAACTCTCCGCTTGCGGCGAACGCCGACAGCATTGTGGAAGCAGGTGATGATCCGAACAATCCGCGGCCGTTGCGTCCCGGAAGCACGATCACTGTGGTCGGGCGCGCACTTAACCGCACCGAACATGTCTTCGTGGTCGGCCGTCGGGCCGATGACAGCGGCTGGGATTGGGACGGCGCCCAAGAGGTTTCCTTCACACTGAACGGCGCCGACCTTCTTGTGCAGCTTCCCTCCTCACTGCCCGAAGGCCGATACCTGCTGTGTGTGCTCAGCGGCTATAACGAGAGTTGGCACAAAGGCGGGGTTCCGTGGACGCGCTTGGAGTTTACTGCGGGAGCAGGAGGAGGCGAGCTTTTCAGGCGCGGTGACGGCAACGGCGACGGTAAGGTGGATATAGCGGATGCCATCTACACTCTGAGCTATCTTTTTGCCGGAGGCGGCACGCCGCCTTGTCCGGATGCCCTGGATGCGAACGACGACGGTTCTATCGACATCGCCGATGCGATCCAGGTGCTGAGTTATCTTTTCGCAGGAGCGGAATTGCCGCAACCGGTTGAGTGCGGAGAAGATCCGACGGCGGACGATCTTTCGGCGTGCGATTACCCAGCATGCCCGTAATGCAGGGTCCACGTAGTTTGCGGAACTGCGGCGGCTTGCGCCGTCCGGCCGGCTTCCCTACCATAATGGCCGGAGGTTTTTCAGCATGCCGGAGAACGAACAAACAAAAATCGACCCGAAGCTGCTTGAGATCCTGAGGTGCCCCATCGGTCTTGCCGAGCTGCGCCAAGAGGGCGACCGCTTGGTCTGCACGAGGTGCGGTACGAAATTCAAGATCGAGCCCGGCGGAATTCCCAACATGCTCATCGAAGAGGCTGAGTTGCCCCCGGGCATCGACGATCCCAGTAAGCTGCCGTGCTGGGGCGAGAGGGAAAAACGCCGAAGCGAGGGATAAAAAAGAGACGCGCCGCGGCTTTTACCACAACGCTTCTTCTTCGGTAAACAGATCGCGTTCTTCCTCGGGACACGCATCCGGCACGCCGGGTATTGCGTGTTCGTTTGTGTACAGCACGGAGCGTTCGCCGCCGGCCTCAGCCACAAGGGCCTGCATACGTTCCTTTACATGGGGCTCAATGTACTTTTTCCCGCAACGCGGACAAAGACCGACGGGAACTCCCTTTACTTCCACAACGGAACCGTTCCAGGAAACCTGTTCTGTTACGTAAGTTGGTCTGACCGTTCCTCTCCCACATTCTTCGCAGAGGAAGCTTCTCATCGTGAGCCCCCAACTGTTCCGGAATAAAACCGTAGAAAAACTCTTACTACCTGCGGGAAAGCCGGCGACCCGGCGGGTCCCGCTTCCCGATTGTTCGCCTTGCGCGGCTGCAAGGCTCCACACCTAAACAGCGGTTACGCAAAAGGTACTCCCATTTTAACAAATCGCGTGCGTTTTTCAAGGCGATCGGTGATCCGGAGCCCTTTCGATCGGTCCGTTGTCGGCTCCTTCACTGAAGGGCCCTGCTCCCGGAGTGGAGTTTTCCGGCCGGGGCTCGAAAGTGGCCCAAAGATCATCAGTTCGTGAATCGGGAAACGGTTTGGCAACGCTTCCGATAGGGTATGAGGCAAACGTGCTGACACGTTGTGCTTCGGCCTCGGCAAAAGCAAGAGCTTCCGCAGTAAGGAAAAGACCTCTGTGGAGTTCCGCCTCAGAAAGCGCCGGTGCCTTTCTTTCAAGCAATCTGTGCACCAGGTCAATGAGAAGACGAGCGTTATCGCCCTGTTCCAAGAGCCCCGGGGAGGCCCAGCGCGCACTTCCTATCACCGCGAAACGTCCTTTCCCGTACCTCCCTGTTATAACGAGGGGCGCCCCGACCGGCGAAAGATTCTTATCGCTGTATATCAAGATTTCCCGTCCTTCAGCAGTTCCTTTGAGGGCGAAAGCAAAAGGAAAGAAGATTTCCTGCAAACCTTCTGCTATTCCCTCTTTTCCGATCCCCCGGCAGATGACAGGCCCGAGATGTTGCAGATCCGCCGCCGGACGGACCGCTTGCCCGAGGCCGAGTCCCAAGGAGGTCAAAACACCTTCGATCAAAGGCGAACCTTTCTTGCCCGGAAAAGGAGCCGCTTCAAGGAGCAGACCTCCTCCGTTCTCAACGAATTCCAGCACAGCGGTGCTGGAGAGTCCTTGCACCTCCGGGTTGATCCACAAAACCGCGGCTTGAGAAAGAGGCGCCGGGGTGCTCAGCAGCTCTGTGCGCAAGCCGGTTTCTTCAAGCAGAGCTCTGGCTGTGGGAAACGGAACAGGAGTCCCTTTCTCAGGGGGAATCAGAACGAGGGGACCCGCCTTCGGCCGGGCGGCCGCCAGACGCTCCAAGATTTTTCGCAGAGAAGGTGCAATGCCGCGCAGTCGCAGGTGTTTTTCCTCCGCTTGGGATTCAACCAATACGACCGCCGCCTCACCTCGGTCGAGTTTGACTGGGACTCCTCGAGCAAGGTCTTCTCTTTTCCACAACCCGTCCGGAGTGGGAGCGGGAATCTGAGCTCCGGTTAGAGGGTTACGCAACATATAGGGTCCGCCTCCGACCGGCGTTATCGAGAGAAAGAGCCGCCACTTCGGGCCTAAATTGAAGGCCGCTACGAGCGTTCGCGAGTCTGCGACCAGAGCTCCCGTTTCAACCCAGCGCGCCTCTTGTCCTGTTTCAAGCAGCGCTCTTACCGGAGGCTGAACCCCGTGTTTCCAAAGGATTCGGCCCAGAAGTCCTCTGAGCGAATGCTCCGGCAAAGAAACGAGTACGGAATAAGCGAAACCCTGGCCGTATCGATTGGCTGCAGCAAGGGGAGTTCTTCCTGCAAGGAGCTCAACAGGTTCGGCTCCGAGCAGCTCGGCGCTTCCGCCTTGTGTTTGGTCTACAGGGCGCGGCGGGGGAAGGATCTGGTTACCGTCGGGGAGCGAAATCGGCGACGAGAAGGCAAGCGGGCATACCACTTGAAGGCCCAAGAGACGGCGTGTGAGCCTTTTTCGGCCTGCACCGTCTCTGTATGAAAGGGAGCCCCAATCTGTGATCAACAAACCTCCTTCATGAACGAATTTCTCAAGAAGCGAGTAGGAGGTGGAGTTAAGAACAAAATTAAGAGGGCACACCACGACGCGCGTGCCCTGGAGATCTTCCACGTCCAGTTGATCAGAAGCCACAACGGTCGCTTGGAAACCTTGCAGGACCAAGGCACGATACCATGCTACAACGTAGGAGAAAGCCCGCCTGCGCGTAAGCTGGTCGAGAACGCGCAGTGTTTCTTCCGGGTGAAGGAAAAGGACCCTGCGACTTGTGCGGCGAAGCGGTGCAAAGGGCGCGAAAGCCGACCGGAGTTCAGCAGCGAACCTCGGGAGGGCGAGGAGATTTTCTCCGAGTTCATGAGGCAGGACCAGTGCCGCGGCTCCATGCCAGAAACGGTGCCAGAGGGTGAATCGCAGCAAAGCGAGCCGCTTCCATAAGGGAAGGTCGCCGGGGATTTGACAAGAAGAAGAATCAACGACCGGCCGTCCTGAAGAGGCCGCAAGTTCAAGCAAGTACGCTGCTGTGAGATCGAGAACCGGATCTGATTCAAACCGGAACGAAACCGGCGTCTCAAATCGATAGCAATCCGCGCCTAAGGCGACCGCAACCGCATTGAGCGGATCGGCCGCCGCCGCAACAACGGACGGGCCTTCTCTCCCGAGCAGATCGCGCACTGCGAGCGTAAGGACCTCTGCGGTCTCGCCCGTGTTGCTCCACAAGTAGGAACGCCAGTCTGCAAGAAGGGCGGGACCGGTTTGAGGCTGAGCGGCAAGGAATGGAACTTCGGGTACACGTTCTCTTTCCGAAAGCTCAGGCGGCACGACTTCCCAAAACCCCTCAAAACGGGTGCCCCACACTGCATTAGCCTCTTCAATCGAAGAGTAGCGTGATTCCATCGCCCGACGGAAGGATTTGTGTGTTTGGAGATCACGGGTGAGCGGGCTGAGCGGGGGAGCAGGCTGCACCAGCCAAACGCCTCCGGCCGGCATTTGGGTGAGATATGCCTCCAGGTATTCAGCGTAAAGCGCGGCTCCGAACGGGTGGAACGGCGAGTAAGGCATGCCTCTTGCGGGAGCCACCAAGTCCGGAAACAAATTACTCAGCCGCAGGAGGTTTCCGATCGGACCGTCGAACGCCAAATAAAGCAGCAGCCCGAATCGCTGCGCTTCTCTGGAGTACGGCTCGATCCATGTGGCGGGGGAAAAGGATATCTGTGCCGCTCCCTCCGCAGCGCTCTTCCGAATAGTCGGGGCCACAGGCTCGTGGGGGCAGAGCAGGATCTGAAAGTCGGCTCCGACAAGGCGGGCGAACCAGGAAGGCGCCCCCTGAATCGCTATGGGAAGTGAGGCTGTTGTCTGTTTTTCCGCCTGGAAGTAGCCTGATTCGGGGCGGAGGGAGACGCGCGTCGAGGGCGGGATCTCTTGCCGGGGGATTTGCTGTATTGAGAATCCAGGCACACGGGCCGGTGTAATTCCTTCGCTTAGTCGCTGCAGGATCAGCCCCTGAAACTTCGGAGCCTCACTTGACCGTTTTACTTCCTCCGCCAGCTGGGGCCCCCCGTAGGGTATTTCCGACTCGGAGGGCCTTATCCCTGTGGTTTCCAGAGCCTTCTCCTCTGCGGCCGGCTTTGAAACTCGGCTTTGTTGAGCGTTTCGGCAAGAAAGGTTAAGAACGATAGCGGAGATCCCGCAGAATGCAAAAAAAACCAGCCGCCTTTTATATGACCGTGCGTAATTCGTAGACACCCCTTGGACGCTGGGTGCCCGCATTAGCGGGCGCATCCCCCCCTTCCCCCGAAAGGGGGGGACGGGAGGGGGGGATTTCAAGAGACAGCCGGAAGCCGAGCTGTCCGACTTCAGCTGAACGCTTCCGACTCTTGTCCAAGAGGCGCTCGGGCGAAACCCTACGTACGACATTGGTCTTTTGCAGTCTTGACCGCGAACGAGAGAAAGATTCTACGAATCATGCACACTTATATAAAGAGCATAAGAAATTACCGTTCAGCTCGACTCGTCGCACAAAGACAGGCAGCACAAACACGGATCGCAGACGCAAATACCGATTGTATAGAATGCAGTACTTAGCTCTCAAGTAACGGCTGTCTTCGTACCCGAGAATAAAAAAGCGGAGGGAACTCCGGAGTTCCCTCCGCTTCTTGCCTGTTTCCGACTCAGACCTTTTCCGTGCTCCTTACAGCGTATTCCGCTACGGAGTGCACTGCACCTCGCACGGCAGCTCGGTCTCGTACTGAGCACAACCGAATCCCAGAGCCGGGCCAGGCCAGCCCTCTTCCGGACGATCGGGCAGATTAGG
>CAZGYL010000318.1:0-6247 GCA_964529985.1 uncultured Planctomycetia bacterium
TTCTTTTAATCGTGCATTGGTACGCACGACATCCGACACGGCACAACCGCTCAAGAAGATCGCCGCCAAAACACACACGGCCCGTCCCATTGTCCCTCCTCCTACCTTCAGGTCGCCCGGGTACGCCGAACGGCTTGACATACCTGACAGCGGTGGTCTCACCGTACCAGAGCCCCAGCTGTTGCGCAAGCCCTCTGCGACCTTCAGCCTCCACCGGCGAGCAGTCGGCCGTACCAGCTCAAGAGAGCCTGAAGCGGCTCCCGGGCGAATACGCCGGCTGCCGCCCCCAGAATCAAGAAGGGCCCGAAAGGCAAGTGCCGCCGTCCGGTCACCACGTACTGAAATACTCCCACAAGTGACCCGAGCAACGACGCCACCACTACAGTCCAGAGCATTCCTGCAGGACCTGCCAAGCACCCCAGAAGCGCAGCAAGTTTGACATCTCCGAATCCCATGGCTTCCTGCGCGAATGCGTAACGCCCGCCGACACGAATCGCCCCTATCACAAGCGCACCTGAGGCCGCACCGAGAAGAGAGCTCAAAAGCTCAGAGGCCCCTCCGGCAGAAAAACTTTGGGGCGAAGCCAAAAAATATCCCGCACAAACCCCCACCGCCCCGCCCAAAGCAAGCGCAGCTCCGACCGAAAACGCGCCGGGGCATTGCTCTGCCTCCTTGCGCCGGAGCATTAACCCGGTTCCCCAAAGCAGTGCGCCTGCAACCCAGCATATTGCAAGTAACAGCGCCAGAGAAAAGTTCGGTATCAATGGAGAAAAATTCGAGACCCAAAGCCCGGCGGATATCCCAATGGGATCTTCACCGGGGCCCGGCCCCCCCGGCCGCAGTAAGAAGACGTAAGGAGCTGCGCCTAACAGCGGTAGAATAATCTCGTCCGGAAGAAGCATGAGCTCCAGATCGATAAACGCTGAAATCACAAGCCCCAGTGCGATACCGGACCACCAGACAAAAAGCCCCGGCAAAACCGCTTGATGAAGGAGGGACCACGCTGTAAGAGCAATAAGAACACCGGTGAGGATCTCCACAACGGTATAGCGGAAAGAGATAGCTCCACCGCAGGTACGACAAAGCCCTCCCAGAAGAAACCAGCTTACGATCGGAATGTTGTCGTACCATTTAATTTGGGCGCCGCAGCGCGGGCACACGGACCTGGCAGGTTTCCAGGGGGTCAGCCCGGGCCGGGGCAGCCGCCAGATACAAACGTTTGCAAAACTGCCCAGGCAAGCTCCTAAGCAGAATGAAGCAGCTAAGAGGCCGTACACAACCTCCCTCCTGCAAGGGTTAGCTCAATCAACCGCCGGCAACAATGCGAAGTATCGTCTCTGAGGCGCTCTATGGCAAGAGTTTGCCGGACAGACCCCTGCTTGTCCGTTCAAGCCGCCCGACATAGAATTGACGAACCGCTCCAGTTGGCCTTCAAGGGCCCTGGGGGCTTGAGGTCTCCGACTTGCCGTTTAGCAAAGCAAAGAGAGCCAATGCTGCACCAGCGCTACCTGGTTAGCTTCGACCCGCACCGAATCCTCCATAGATTGGTGGATGTCGTTGTGGTGGGAGCTGGAGTTGCAGGGTTGAGAGCAGCCGTTGAGGTGGCCGAAGCCAACGTCGCCGTTGCGGTCTTGTGCAAAGGTAAAGTACGAGAGGCCAACACTGAGCGCGCCCAGGGTGGAATCGCGGTTGTGATCGATCCCGAGCGCACCGGGGATGATCCGGAGAGCCACGTTCGCGATACGCTGGAATGCGGCCGGGGTCTTTGCGATGAGCGCGTTGTGAGATTGACGGTAACTGAAGGGATCGACCGAGTGCGCGAACTTATAGAATGGGGCGCTCGATTCGACAGCAAGAACGGCAAGCTCGATCTGGGAAAAGAAGGGGGGCATTCGTTCAACCGCATTGTTCACGCCCAGGGCGATGCAACGGGCCGCGAAATTTTATCCACTCTTCTGCGCCGCGCCAGAGGTTTATCCGCGATTGAGTTGATTGAGCATACTTTTGTTTTGGATTTGCTCGTACGCGAGGGACGTTGCGTCGGCGTTCTTGCATGGCATCCAAGAGCTGGACTTGTCGCTTTTTGGGCAAAGGCCGTAATCCTCGCATGCGGTGGTTACGGCCGGCTGTACCGTGAGACGACAAACGGACCGCACGCCACGGGAGACGGGGTCGCAATGGCGTGGCGCGCGGGCGCAACAGTGGAAAATCTGGAATTCGTCCAGTTCCACCCCACCACCCTTTACGTCGCCGGCGCCGACAGGTGGCTGATCACAGAAGCCGCTCGCGGGGAAGGCGGAAAGCTCATTGACCACACAGGGACGCCTTTTATGGATCAGTATCACCCAATGGGTGAGCTGGGACCCCGAGATGCAGTGGCGCGGGCCATCATTCAACATATGAAAAAGACCGGGCAGCCTATGGTTTACCTTGATCTGCGACACCTGGGCAGAGAGCGGCTTGCGCAGCGGTTTCCCGGTATCTGCCAAATCTGCCGGCAGTATGACCTGGATCCCGCTCGTGATCCCATTCCCGTAAGGCCCAGCGCCCATTACACGATAGGCGGTGTGAAAACCGATTCCGACGGTGCTACGGATCTTCCCGGTCTTTTTGCTTGTGGAGAAACAGCGTCAACCGGCTTGCACGGAGCGAACCGCCTTGCGAGCAACTCCCTGCTTGAGGGGTTGGTTTTCGGCAGGCGAAGTGCAAGGGCTGCGTTGCGGGAAGTTGAGGCACAGAAGGAGCCGAGGGTCCACTTGGACGTTGCAGGCCGGGTGGAAGGCGGCTCCAGGCCGGTCGATACCCAGGATTTGCGCCGCAGCCTCATGAGCCTTATGGTGCGCCAAGTCGGAATAACGCGCTCCAGGGAGGAGCTTGCCGAAGCGAGGAAGGACTTCTATCGCTGGGCCCAGTACGTAGGGGAAGTGGAATTTCACGAAATCCCCTCTTGGGAGGTGCAGAACATGCTGGTTGTGGCGCTTTTGGTCGCCGAAAGTTCCCTCTGGAGGCGCGAGTCACGCGGCGTTCATTGGCGTGAAGACTTTCCCGGCGAAAACCCCGCCTTCTCAAGTACCCTGGAAGTTGCGCGCCGCTCTGAGATTCCCTCAGCCGGGCAAGGAGAGGAACGCAAGTGACGATACGCGAGTTCCAGAAGCTTATTGAGCGCATTTATTACGAGCGCGACAAGGCCCGGGGTATCGGGCTTACGTTTACGTGGTTCATAGAGGAAGTGGGCGAGCTCGCCAGACTCATGGTCAGGCCGGATCCCAAACGATTGGATGGGGAATTCGCTGACGTATTTGCGTGGCTCGCCACCTTGGCGTCGCTGAGCGGTGTCGATCTGGAGGCTGCCGCCGCGAAAAAGTACGGCGGCGGGTGCCCTCGCTGCGGTGCAACCCCATGTAAATGCGCTGCGGAAGCGCGGCGCAGTGAAACGCCCGGGTAATTGACTTCGCGGTCTGTCACGGTACCATGAGCGGGTGTTATCCTACGTGGAACGAGTATGAGATCATTGCGAGTGCCTCTTGTCCTCTGGCGCTACACCGCCCGCGAGGTGGGTACTGTTTTTTTGGCCGCGTTCCTCGCGCAAGGATTGATCAACGCCGGCCTGGTAGCATACCAGCTGGTGCAGGGTGAGGGGCTGCGGCTTTCGCTGGTCTGGCCCGTTCTGTTGAAGCTTTCCACTTTGTCGCTGTACTACACCATACCGGTCTCCCTTCTTTTTGCGGTCACACTGGGCGTAGGGCGCATGGTGGCGGACCTTGAGATTACAGCCCTCAGGGCTAGTGGAATCTCGTACCTGCAGTTCTGCGTACCGGTCCTTCTCATGGGACTTATCGGAACCGCCGTCACCGATTATTTGACAAGCGATTTTATTCCCCCGGTACGCTACGAGCGCCGGAACCTCCGCAAACTATTCTTACGGCAGATCTCAAACCTCGGCTACGGAGGTGAGAAGACGATTACCTTACCCAGCGACATAGGTCAGATCCACTGCCGCCGCTACTACGGCAACGTACTTGAAGACGTGCTTGTAAGCATTTGGGACGCGGAGCGCTTGACAGGTCCAGGATCCGGCCACACTCAGAAACTTCCGGTTCGGATTCAGGCTGAGAGGGCCCTTATCGACACGGAGATCGGCCAATTCGGGGAAGACAGGATCATAATTACTCTCGAAGGGGCTGAGATCACCGTTCCGGACGATGTCCTCCGCGGCCCCAAGGGTGATCGATTGTTTCTCCAGCGCATAGGCGTGGACAGGTACCGGCTTCCGATCGCCCTTACCGAGAATAAGCCCGGAACGAAGGACAAGCGTTCCTCGCGCTTGCGCCTGGAGCTTGAAAGATACACTGCTCAGCTTGCGGAAATGGAACGCGAGCTTTCGCGTGAGAAAGATCTCGAAGCCCGCCAGCGGCTTCAAGCCGGTATAGGCAACGTACGGAAGGAGATCCGCGAGATCCGTACGGAACTTGCACGGCGCAGAGCTTTTGCATTTTCGTGTTTCACCTTCCTTTGGATCAGCCTGCCTTTGACGCTGTGGCTTAACAGCCGAAACAGATTGGTTCCGTTTTTTGTCGGAAATATGGTTGCCGTCGGGGTGTTCTTCCCATTAGTGACCCTCGGCTTGGTGCTGGCTAAGAGAGGTTTTCCGCCTGGTTGGGTGCTTCAGGCGGGAAATCTGGTGCTTTTCATAGGAGGGTTGATCTTTCTGTGGCGGCTCCAGCGCGCGTAGCCTATACAGCTTCTCTGGTGCAGAAGCGGATAAAGGGAGCGCTTTACAGCGTCGTGCGCGTGATCGACTGGTATGTTCTGCGCTGTTATGCGCACGCATACGTGGTATGCGCTCTCTCTTTTTTCGGCCTGTATGTCGGAGCTGAAGTTTTCAGCCGCCTGAAAAAATTTCTGGCGCCGCACGGAATCCCCCTGTACCTGGTTTTCTTGCGGTACTATGCCGTTATGATCCCTGTTGTTTACACCTATTATTTGGGGCCGGTTTTGACCCTTGCGGCGGCCATGTTTTGTTTGACAGCCCTGAACAAGAACAATGAAATAACCCCGCTGAAGGCCGCAGGTGTGAGCCTCTATCGAATAGTGACCCCGATTTTCGCAGCGGGTTTCTTTTTCGCCGTGCTCACTTTCTGCAGCCAACAGTTTCTCATACCGAGCATGCGGGACGCCATCCGAGAAGTGTACGGGTATTCGCACAGGACCACTTCGCTGCGGTCACTTGTGCTTTTTGATTCTGCGGGCACGGAGTTTTCCGTCGGGCGCTATTGGCCGGCGCATAAGCGCGCTGAGGACGTCATTGTAACTTTCCGCTCATACGAAGAAAATAAGAGTGCGCCTGTGCCTGTCAAACGATATGTCGCCGACTACATGCACTGGGAGTCGGCGGGTGATTCAGGCGGCGGCCGGTGGGTTTTGAAGCGCGGAAGCAAGGATGCGGTACGCGAGTATCTTTACGACGAGAAGGGCGAGCTTATCGTTCCCGAAGGGTCGCAGGTCCCGTACCGGCAGTATGTCCGACTTGTTGTGCCTACTGATCTGGTGCCTGAAGATTTTGAAGCGGCGGGTCAGAAGATGCAGTATCTCTCGCTTGCCGACTTGAAGCGGCAGTGGAAGCGCAGCCGCGGTTCAAACAACTTTGTGCTTGTCCGAATGCACCAGCATTTCACTTTTCCTCTCACGCACGTGATCCTTTTGTTGATTGGCCTTCCGTTTGTACTTAACTCACAGAACCGCAGTGTTTTCCTTGGTGTAATCGTCAGTGTGGCGATCGCCGTAGCCTTTTATGTAGTCAATGCGATGTGTACCGAGCTTGGTGCAAAGGGCGTTCTGGAACCGGTTGTGGCCGCGTGGCTTCCGATTTTGATCTTTACGGGTGTCGGGGTGGTGCTTTTTGACAACCTCCAGACTTAACTTAAGGAATGCGCGAGGAGGGAAGACGCGAGAAGGGCTATCCCGTCGATCGGTTAGGGAGTTTGCAAGCGCTGTAAAGCTTTGGCGCGCACATTAGGAGTCCGTCTTCTCGCGTCTTTCCTCCGAGCAAGCATTCCGCACCCAATGGATTAAAGGAATGCGCGAGCAAAGAAGACGCGAGAAGAGCTATCCCTTGCGACGCGTTTAGGGCGGCCAGACGCTTAGGCTCCCTCGTTGCGCCGTGAGGAGTTGGCCTTCTCGCGTCTTTTTTGGGAGCAAGCATTCCGCACCCAATGGATTAAAGGAATGCGCGAGCAAAGAAGACGCG
>CAZGYL010000319.1:0-6238 GCA_964529985.1 uncultured Planctomycetia bacterium
CAGCGCAAGCGGAACCGCTGAACGGCACAGCGCGTCGGTGGGAGGCACCGCGCGCCGGGAGACAAACGACTCAATGAGCTGGGTAATGGCGTCCATGCCTGAGAAAGCGGTTATCGAAACCGGGGTTGTGACGGTGAGCTCCGGATCCACCACAGCCAGGACCGGAACCATCCGGTGGTCCCGAAGGCTGCGCTTGAGCCCCATCTCAGGCCATGAAAGAACGGCGTTGCGGGTCGCTTCGGTTCCGGTTCCCGCGGTTGTAGGGATCGCAACGCATGGCAGCGGATCGCGCCTCAGAGGTTCCGGATTCCCGGTGCCCTCTAAGAAGCGCGCAGCGCTGCGCCCTTCTGCATTGGGCAGAAGCGCCGCAACCGCCTTTGCCGTATCAAGTACGCTGCCGCCTCCGCAGCCGACCACAACCTCAGGCCGCCACGCCGCAGCTTCCCGAACGGCTTGGTCAACTTCCTGGACCGTGGGCTCACCTGCAGGGCTCGGCCCTATCCGTACCTGCGCGCCGCGTTTCTCAAGCTCCCGGACCAATTCGCTGCGGGCACGCTCCGCGGCAGGGCTCTTTTTCCCTGTAATCAAATAAATGCGCCCGCCCAACTGCATAATCCGGTCCGGAGCCTCAGAGAATCGGCCCCAACCGAAAAGCACCGCTCGGGGCAGTGTCAAAGAGAAGCCTTGCTCAAGCAACATGTCCTTTTCCTCTCCGCCTCTGATCTACTTCTGACCGAGCCGGCCGGCCTTAAATGCCGCAGGTATGGTACCGCACGGCGCTCAGGGAGGAAACGCTTCGGATCCGGTTCCGGAACTCCTGCTCCCCGGTTGAAATCTCCGGCCCCACAGGTCGCACGGTTTCGACTCCGGAAGGTAGTATAAGAAGGGTAGTTCACAGAAAGCCCCTGCTGCTAAAGTCTCAAAGCCGTCCGGCCCGAAGAGCGGTACGGGCGGAAGCGGGATCATGAGCGCAAAAGCTGTACGACCGGTAATCGAAGAATTCCTCAAGGCTCTGGAGGCTGTAGGCGGAGTACCCGGCTACAAGGCTCTTTCAGAGCAACTACGCGCCCTGGGGGAACGGCTTGAAACAAAAGTCCGGGACCTAACCTACATAGTGTTGACCGGTCCGACCGGCTGCGGGAAATCCAAGCTCACCAACACCGTTTTCCGGAGGGCCCTTTCACCCGTGGGCTACCGCCGCCCCACCACGTTCACGCCCCACGTCATAACCCCGGCCCCAGCAGCAAGCGCTGTCTCAGCGAGCCTGCCTGCGCTTCCTTTCGAGTTGATTGAATTAGACGGTCAAGCTTCTGAGCGTTTCGTACTCATTGATACCCCTGATATCGACAGCGTTCGGGTTGAGAACCGCTCTCTTGCCGAAGCTTTTCTCAGGTTTGCGGATGCAGTGGTCATTGTGGTCGACCCTGAGAAATACGCCGACCGGAGCGTGTGGTCTTTTCTAAGGCGCTTTCAGCGCGAGGGGCTCACTTTTGCGGTCGTTTTCAACAAAGCGCGCGAAAAAGAACCTGTATCCGACTTTCGGTCCAAGCTCAAGGCCGAAGGTATGCCTGAGGAAATCGTGGTCGTTCCCTTTACAGCAGGTATGGATCACGAGCTCCTGCCTGAGAGTCCGGGAATAGAAGCCCTCCGCCGGCGGTTTGCCGTGTGGGGAAGCTCAAACGAGGTAAGACTCAGTGCGCACCGCCGAAGCCTGGAAAACGGTCGTAGTGCAGTTAAGGAACGCCTTCTGCCTTTCCTCCGCCAAGCCGAAGACAAAGGACGGGAGCTTCTTGGAAACATAGAGAACGTCCTTGAAAGGAAAACCGCTCAACTGAAGGAAGGAGTTCCCTTTGCACTGGACAGAAAGACGGCTGCTGCTGTTTATTCCCAGCTGCTTGCGCACTTGGAACGCGTGGATCCTCTGCGCCTGCCGCGCAGAATTCTCTCAGCACCTTTCAGGTATGTACGGGACAAACTCGGCTTTCGACCGACTCCGCCCACTGAGGCGCCTGAGCTGCGCAGGCTGCGCGAATTGCGCGAAGAGGGATTCTTAACAGCAGCGGCCGAGCTCTTCCTCGATCTTGAGGAGGCTATGCGCAATGGAGGGTTCACGCCGCCTGAGCCGCCTTCGGAACAACAGATCCGCCAGCGGTTCCGGGCCTTCAACGAACGCTTTCAGGAAGAGGTGCGGGCACAGGCTGAGGTGCTTGCCGGCACACTTACCCCCGCCCAGCAGGTACGTTTTTATCTTGTTCAGGCTTTAGTGCTTGGAACCATGCTGGGGTTCGAGCTCCATACAGGCGGAGTTCTTACAGTGACCGAGGTACTCACCGGGGGACTTCTGAGTCCGTTTGCTGCGAAGCTGGTCGGCATGGCCCTCTCCGCAGAAGAAAGCCGTCGATTCCACAGCCGAATGAGAGAGCTTTACCACAAAGGGCTTGGTGAGTTGCTCCGTGAACTCGCACAGACACCGGCCGACAGCGTGCGCAAGCAAGTGGAAAAAGTTCAGGTCGCGCAAAAGAGGGCGCAGAAGTTCCTTGAAACGCTCGATTCCGTTGAGGCTCCGGGCTTATGAATCTTCTCGAGTCGCTTGCACCCCGACTGTCCGAAATCCTTCCGCAGTCGGCCCCTCCCCTTACCGAGGCCCAGGCCGCGCGTTACGCGCAACGCGCCCGTGAGCTTGCAAACGCCGTTTCGCGGCTCGACGACGTTGTGGCGGTGGGAATCGCCGGCGGAACGGGTGTGGGGAAATCCACTTTGATAAATGCGCTTGCCGGTATGGAAATCACCCCCATGGGCCTCAGCCGTCCCACTACAAACAGCGTTGTTGTGTACGAACACCGTGAAACAGCCTTTGCAACGCGTCTGCCTCCGGACGTTGTAGCTGTTCACGAGGTCCGTCACACAAGTGAAGATTTAAGACGCGTGGTGCTTATCGATCTGCCCGACTGCGACAGCTTCCGCCTCGACCACTATAGGTTGCTGCAAGAAGTGCTGCCTCATGTCGATCTTCTGCTCCTTGTTACGGACCCAAGCAAATACGGCGATAAACTTTTCTTCGAGCTTGCAGCAAGTGCGGCCCAGGCCCAGGAAAACAGGCTTGTCATCCTGAACAAAGTGGACTTGCTCGAAGAGCAGTACGGTACGAAGGCACAAGAAATTTGTTCCGATATTGTAGAAGATCTCAAAGCGAAACTCGCTCCCGCCTGGAACGGTGCCTCTCCCGAGGTGATCCCTTTGAGTGCACGGGAGGCTTTCAACGCAAAATCCGCCTCTCTTCCCGTACCGCGTGGGTTCGCCGTTCTCCAGGAGCTGCTCCGGAGCCTGCGTGACACGAAGAAACGTATAAAGATCAAGAGATGCAATCTCGACGCAGGCTTGAACTCACTGAGAAGAGATATCCGGTCCGCCCTCGAGGAAAGGCAGGCGGCTGAGAAGGTCGCGCGCTTTGAGGAAGCTGTCAACGCCACCGAAGCGGAGCTCAGGGGCGCATTCGAATCTTTTGTAGTTTCCGTTTTCACACCCGAGCTTACAGCTCGCCTGGGAAGTTGCGTGCTTCACCGCGCCAGCCGTTCATGGTCTTTGCCCGCAAGGCTAGTACTGCGGCTCCTCAGAGTAGGCAGGCCCTGGCCGGTACCTGAATCAGCGGCATTTGAGGAACGCAGGAAAGCCTTCGTGCGCAGACAGGAGCGTGCGGCGTTGAAGCTCAGGCGCACTTACCAGAGGCTTTGGAACCAACCGTTTCCACAGGAGCCGCACAGTGTGACCTTTTCGGTCGACCTCCACAACCAGCTTGAAGAGCTTTCCGGTGAAGTGCAACCCAAACGGTTTTATCCGTTCGTGGTCGCCGCCGCGCTCGTGCTCGCTTTCTTTGTCCTCCGGCCTGCCATGCTCGAAGCTGTAGAAGGCCTGCGGGCCGGGCAGTCCCTTACGCGTACACTGAGCGAGGCATTTCTTTCAGGTTTCCAGTCCCTGCTTGTATTTACCAATCCTCTCCTGCTCCTCCTGTGGGCCGCGCTCCTGGGGCTCGCTTACGCAGGGGGAGTCGCTTTAGCCGCTTTCCGCATCTACAGTGAAGCGGAGCGCAGGCTTACCGGTCTTGCCGCCGAAGTCAGGCAAGAGGCTGAAAAGGCGACCGCCCGCCTGCTTTCGCCGTTCCGGAAACAAAACGCCTGCGTGCGTGACAGGATCCAACGTCTGGTTTCCCTCCTGGAGTAGCCCTTCCTGCGACCGTTTGCCCGGCTCACTGAGCGCGGTATACTTCTGTGGCCTTTTTCGGGGAATCCAGGAGGGTAGCATATGAGGGTTACCTTCGCGGCGGCGGCGCTTCTTGTCGGTTTGTTCGGCGTGTACCTCGTAGGCGCCGGGATTTTTGTTTACCGGCCTTTTGAGCCCGACGTGTGGGAGGTTCTGCTGAAGCCGGTTGCCGGAGCCGACCCCCTTGCCTGTTTCTTTTTGGCCGTATCGGTTGCGCTCGGTTTTTTCAGCTTGGCCATAGCGGCAGGGAAAAGCTCCACCGGCACATGGGTACAGCCTGAAGACGTGCTTCTCTGGGGCGGGCTTTTCAGCGTTCTTACTGCCGGTGGTTTTCTCGGCCTGACATACCTCCTGTGGCAAGAGGGTGCAGGTCCACGGACTTTGGGGCTCGTATTCACACTGGCCGGCCTCCAAGCATGCATTGCGGTGCTTTTGGGAGGAGCTGCAACGCTTTTTGTGCCCGCTGCACGCAGAAAAACAGTACCGATCTTCGTTGCCGGCACGGTTGAAACCGTGCTTGCTGCAGCGGTGCTTTTAGTCGGCGCGGCTTAAGAGCGTTAAGAGCTACAACGGAGCGGTTATGGAGCTACGCTACTGCGACAACTGCGGTGAGATTTTGAAGGCCGAAGAAGGGGGTACGCTTCTTGAGGCCGGCGGGTATCTGTGCGCGAAATGCTCGGCCAAAAGACAGGGAGAGGACGGAGGATCCCCTCAAGCACCCGAGCAAGCAAGCAACACGGAACTTCAGAATGAAGCCGGCCAAAAAGAAACCGGTAGCCAACCACCTAAAGAAGGCGGGCGGAAAGCCGCCTCCCAAGGACCGCGCGTTCCAACAGAGATTTCTCTCTCCTCGCTGCTGGGCACAGCTGAGCTTGATCTGTACAGCGCAGAGACGATCGCACGCAAGCAGAAAGAGACCAGCGTAAGAAGCGGCAAGACAAAGATCAGGCTTTTGGATCCCGACAGCGCAACCGCCACAACCACCGCCTCAGGAGGTCCGGACCGGCAAGACGATACCGGCGCTGTAAGCGATCAAAGGCAAGCCGGTTCAGCTGTGCAGGTTCAAGGCTCGGGATCCGCGAAGTTCACATTTCTGTGTCCCGCCTGCAGAGCCGCACTTGCAGTGAAGCCGATTCAGCGGCCCAGCAGACTGCGCTGCCCGCGGTGCCGGAGCCGTATAGGCATTGAACCCGGCAAGCCTCCCCGGCTTCTTGAGTCAGGCACTCAAGTGGTTAGGAAAACACCCGGAGGGGCGACGCGCTACCTTGACATACTTAACGCTCCGCTCCTGCCGCATAACCCCAACACCCCTGCCGGAACGCAGGGGACCGGCGGCTTTTTGTATGAAGAGGAACGAGAGCAACAGGGCAGCCCTGAAGGAACTGCAGGGGATCAAATAGGCTCTGAAACTTCGGGTCCCAAATGCCCGAGCGCCGGTCCCGGGGGCGCAACAGCTACCGCACGGGGCACAAGCCCTGTGACGGGAACGCACCCCGGCCGTCGTTTCAAAGGAATTCAGCGGGAAGCCAGGCGGCGGAAAGGGCGAAGCACAACCAGCGCGGCAAAAGCGGCCTTCTTGGCGGCTGTGCTTGCGGCACCTTTCTGTGTCTGGACCGTGCTTTTGGCCCTCTCAGGTAATCCCGTAGTAAAGGCCTACCTGAGCGCGTTCGGCGATATAGTGCGCCAGGCCCTCGAAAATCTAATGGGGCCGTAAGCTTGACAACCCCCCGAGTGCACGTAAGATAATCCTACGACGGTGGGCGATTAGCTCAGTTGGCTAGAGCACCAGCTCGACAAGCTGGGGGTCACAGGTTCAAGTCCTGTATCGCCCACCATATTTATTTTCTCCTCCCATACAAGGGTGCATGATTCGTGGAATCTTGTTCTCGTTTGTTGTCAAGACAGCGAAAGACCTATGTGGTACGTAAGGTTTTGGGCAGGCGCCTCTCAGACAAGAGTCGGGAGCGTTCAGGTGAACTCG